>JBOGEW010000195.1:0-10431 GCA_050742075.1 Acidimicrobiia bacterium | reverse complement strand
GTGGTCGGCGGCGCGGTGCTGAGACACCTCCTCGCTAATGGTCAGGACGTACGGGCCCTGGTTCGATCGGAAAAACCGTTGCCAGCGGGCGTGGAGCGGGCGCGGGGAGACGTGCTCGATCCAGCTTCCTTGCGCGAGGCCTTCGACGGGGCGACAAAGGTCTTTCATGTCGCCGGCGTCAACCAGATGTGCAGCGCTGATCCTGGCCTGATGGAACGCGTCAACGTCGACGGTACCCGCAACGTTGCCGACGCCGCCTTCGAGGCCGGAGCGCTTCTCGTCCACACCTCCTCGGCGGCAGTGCTGGGCGAGGCTGAAGGAGAGATCGGTGATGAAAGCACCGTGCCGCAGGGCCACCTTCGGAGTCGCTACGCCGCCAGCAAATGGCAGGCAGAACAGCAGATCGCGAAGATTTCTGGCCGGCAACCGATTGTGGTCGTCAATCCTTCGTCGGTGCAAGGAGCGGGTCGGGCCACCGGGACGGGTCGCCTGCTGATCGGATTGATGAGTGGAAAGCTACGAACGATCGTCGACACCCGGATCTCGATCGTCGACATCGACGACTGCGCCGCCGGACACCTGCTCGCCGCCGAGCGCGGCTCCCCGGGGCAGCGCTACGTTCTCAACTCGTTCTCGATGACGATGCAGGAGGCGGTATCGGTCATCGAGTCGGTCATTTCCCATCCTCTCCGGGTGGCGTATGTGCCTTCCTCCTTGGTCAAGATTGCCGGTGCCGTCATCGGCGGGTTCTTCGCGGTACTTGGTCGCACGGCTCCGATTTGCACCGAGTCGGCGAGAGCGATCCTTCACGGCCACCTTTATGACGGATCCAGGGCCAGCAGAGAGCTCGGACTCAAGTACACCCCGGCTGATGTCACCCTCCGGCGCCTCCGGGTGTGGGCCGAGAAAGAGGGACTGATGTGATCTCGCCAGCCGAAGTCAACGCTCTCGTCGAAGTGGAGTTTCCGGCCGCATACTCCAGCGGCTATCGCTGCCTCGAACTTGGCGATCGTTCGGCACTGGCGCGATGGGAACACGATGCTGCGGTATTACGGCCGGGCGGCTACGTCTCCGGCTTGACGCTTTTCGGCCTCGCCGACATCGCGCTTTGGTATGCCACATTCACCGTTGTCGGTCTCGAGCCCATGGCGGTGACATCAGATCTCGCCATCTCGTTCCTCCGACCGGCAGTTGGCGCCTCTGTCGTGGGCCGGGCTCAGATCCTCCGAGTGGGCTCAACCCGCATCTACGGGCAGATCGACCTGTGGCTCGAGGGAGACGAGAACCGCCTGGTGGCCCAAGCCCACGGGAATTATTCGCCTCCGGCGAGGCGTCGCAAATCGGGTTCGACATAGATGGTCGCCGCACTCGGCACCGCTTGTCGAATTGCAGCCTCCACCTTGTCGACCGCCGAGGCCAGTTCGCCGAAGCTGAGATTGCGATCGAATTCCACCTTCGCCCCCACGAGTAACTCGTCCGGACCCATGTGCTGGGTGCGGCAATGGATGAGGCTCGTGACCTCGGGTTGGGAAGAGATGGTCGCGGCGATGGCTGCAACGACGTCCTGGGAAGCAGCCTCACCAAGCAAGAGCCCCTTGGTTTCTATCGCCAGCACGATGCCGATGGCGACGAGCAGGATTCCGATGGCGATCGATCCGACTGCGTCCCAGCGAGCGTCGCCGGTAGCAGCGGCCAGGCTGACGCCGATGAGGGCCAGGAAAAGCCCGATCTCGGCCCCGACGTCTTCGAGCAAAACGACCGGGAGCTCAGGGGACTTCGACGTGCGGATGAACTTCCACCACGAAATGTCGTCAGGCTTGACGTGCTTAGCTTCCCGGATCGCAGTGCGCAGGGAAAAAGTCTCGAGAATGATTGCCAGGATCAGGATGCCGATGGCGATCGCGAGGCTCTCGGTGGCGTGGGGATGTCTTAACTTCTCGATTCCCTCGTAGAGGGCGAAGAGCCCGCCCATGCTGAACAGCACCAGCGCAACGACGAACGCCCAGAAGTAGCGCTCCCGTCCGTAACCGAACGGGTGGCTTTCGTCGGCTTCTCGCGCCGCCCGACGACCGCCGAGCAGTAGCAACGCCTGGTTGCTGGTGTCAGCGAGGGAGTGCCCGGCCTCAGCCAGCATCCCCGCCGAGCGGGTCAGGAAGAAGCCAACCCCTTTGGCGATGGCGATTCCGAAGTTGGCAATGAGGGCGGCGACGATCGCCTTCTTGGCACCTGGCTGCATTTACGACGAGGGTAGAGGGGCCTTGAGGCGTTCTGTGGGCTGGTAGGTCGGCACAGGCTCCCTACGAGCCCTGGGTCGCATTAGAAGGGACGCCAGGGAGCCTGGTTGTCGATGTCGCCGACGAAGTCGGGGAGGCTCTGGTGGCCGAGAGCTTGCCGCACCGCCATTGCCTCGCCGAGGTGAAACCAGTAGTGATAGGTAGTGCGGAGGAGAAAAGTGCCGACGCTCGAGAACCCCTCGGCGAGAGGTTGGGTGAGCCGGTCCATGTCGAGGTCGATGAGCCATTCGTCGGCGGCGGCGATGACCTGGTCCCACCATTCCCAGACTTCGGTTAGCACGGGTATGGTCGCCGGCTTGCCGTAAGCGAAGTCTTCGTCGAGGCGGGGGATCAGGATCGTGTTGCGGGCTCGCCGCAACCAGTAGCGCTCTTCTTGCCAGGTGAGGTGGCCCACCATCCACCCGATCGAATTCATCGGTCCTATCCGTTCGGCTCCGTCCTCGTCGGAGACGTCCCAGAGCCCGCGGCGGAACTCGGCGCGGGCGAAGTGGAGTTGATCGACGAGAGGAACGCTCACGTTCCGAGAATACCGATCGAGCCACCAAGAAGTGGATCGCGCTGGAACGATAAGGCCCCGTTGTCTCAACTGGTATGTTTATTGGGAATGAGCAGTCACTCTCACGGCACGGTTGTCCGCGGCGCGGACGAGCTCAAGCGGCTGCGAGCGAGTTTGTTTTTGGTGGTCGGGTTCATGCTGGTCGAGATCGTCGGCGGACTGCTCACCGGCTCTCTCGCCCTGCTTTCTGATGCGGGGCACATGGGCATCGACGCCCTCGGACTCGGCATGGCGATTGCCGCGGTCGCGGCCAGACGCCGGCATCGTCCCGCCGGTCATACTTTCGGGCTCTACCGCCTCGAAATCCTCGCCGCCCTTGCCAACACAGTCTTACTCCTAGGGTTGGCGGCCTACATCGTCATCGAGTCATTCGATCGGTTCACTACCCCGACCCCGATTGACAGCGGACCGATGCTGGTCGTCGCTCTGGGGGGCCTGATCGTCAACGTCATCAGCCTGCGCTGGCTAGAGGGACACTCGCTCAACATTGCTGCCGCCCGGGCGGAGGTGGTAGCCGATCTGACGGCCTCGATCGGAGTCGTCGCAGCCGCCATAGTCCTCGCTCTGACCGGGTGGCATCAGGTCGATTCGGTCGTGGCCCTGGCGGTTGGAGGGTTGATCGTCCCGCGGGCCTGGAAGATCGGGCGCCAGGCCACTCGGATCCTCGTCCAGGCCGCCCCGCCCGACCTCGACCTGGAGAAGCTTCGGACCGAACTGGAGGCGATTCCAGGGGTGGTCGATCTCCACGACCTCCATGTGTGGACGTTGACCTCGGGGATGGAGGTGGCTTCGGCCCACCTCCTGGTCCGGCCCGAGATAGATGCCCACTCGACCCTCGACCAGGCCCGGGGCCTGCTCGAGGATGTCTACGGGATCGCCCACGCCACGTTGCAGGTGGAGTCGAGTTCGCATCGCAATTGTGTCGAAATCGAATGGTGAGGCAGGGCCTACCATCGATGAGTTGTCTCCACCGCCTTTAGCCCATCTTCTCGAGCGTTGGCGAAATCCATCTGAGAACGGCCGGCGATTCGCCGTTTCGGGCGGTGCCCGCGCTTTCGCCCTGGCGGGAATCGCGCGCCGCGAGACCGTGGTGGCAGTGGTTCCCACCGAACGCGACGCTGAGGACCTGACCGACGATCTTTCGCTTTTTACCAAGTCATTTCTGATACCGGCTTGGGAAACGCTCCCTTTCGAACACATCTCGCCGAACCTGCAGACGATGGCCCGCCGGGCCGAGGGCCTGCGCATCCTCAAGGAAGCTCCGCCTGAATTGGTGGTGGTCGTCTCGGCTCGGGCGGCAATGCAGCGGCTCTCGCCATCTTCGCCCGATCCGGTCGTTGTCGAACTTGGGGAGGAAGTTCCGCTCACCGCTCTCGTGGAAAACCTTTCCGCCCTCGGCTATGAGCGGACCGATCGGGTCGAGGCGCGAGGCGAGTTTGCCGTGCGCGGGGGCATCATCGACGTCTTCCCGGCGCAGGGAGACGAAGCGATCCGAGTGGATCTTTTCGGCGACACGGTTGAGGACCTGCGTGGGTTCGGAATCGGCAATCAAAGATCACATGACCAGGTCGACCGGCTGGTGGCTTATCCAGCTCGGGAATTCCGACCCGACGAGCGCACCCGGGCGCGGGCGCGGGACCTGGTTCGGAGCATGCCTGCCGCGTCCTCTACCTGGGAACGTTTGGCCGAGGGCCAGATCTTCTCCGGCATGGAGTCGTGGATGCCCTGGGTGGCAGAGCCGGTGTCGTTACTGGACGCCGCTTCGCAGGCGAAGATGGTGCTGGTCGAACCACAACGAAGTCGCGAGCGCGCCGCCGACCTCGCCAGGGAAGAGGAGGACCTGGCGACTGCTCTTTCGCCGACCTGGGGGATGGATGGCGGGGACCACCCCTCGCTCTATCTCCCGCTAGAAGCCGATTTCCTCGAGATGCCATCGCTTCCTGGCGGGCCCGGCGATCCTGTGCTGGCGGTACGCGGGCTCGAGGCCACGCCGGGGAATCCGCAGTCGGTGGCGATGGCCATTGATCGGCTGGTACGCCAGGGGATCGAGGTGGTGATCGCCATGGACGGGCACCAGGCAGCCGACCGCGTCGCCCGGGTCCTCGCCGAGGAAGGAGTCTCTCCCCAGGTCATCGCCCGCGGCATCCATCGCGGCTTCGTCGCCCCCGAGCTCGGGGTGGCGGTGCTGGGCGAACAAGAGATCGCCGGCCGGCGGCGGGCGCATCGCAGCTCCACCCGCAGGCGGGCCGAGCCCGGCGTCAACTACGCCGACCTGACGGCCGGCGATCATGTGGTGCATCAGCGGCATGGCATCGGGCGCTTCGATGGGCTGACCTCTCGCACAATGGCCGGAATCGAACGCGACTATTTGATGATCGGCTACGCCGGAGAAGACCGGTTGTACGTGCCCATCGACCAGCTGGCGTCGGTCCGCAAGTATACGGGCGGGGAAGCTCCTCGAATTTCGAGAATGGGTGGAAAGGACTGGTCCGAGACCAAGGATCGGGTGCGGCGGGCAGTGGCAGCAGTCGCCGAACAAGTAGTGCGGCTCCATCGTGCCCGGGCCCGCGCCCGCGGGTACGCCTTTCCGACCGACACTCCCTGGCAACGAGAAATGGAGGCCCTGTTCCCCTACGAGGAGACCCCCGATCAGCTCGTGACCATCGACGAGGTCAAGTCGGACATGCAGGGCGATCAACCGATGGACCGGTTGGTATTCGGAGATGTCGGATACGGCAAGACAGAAATCGCTATCCGGGCCGCCTTCAAGGCCGTCCTGGCCGGAAAGCAGGTGGCGGTCCTATGCCCGACCACCCTGCTGGCCCAGCAGCACCATCAGACCTTTTCCGATCGTTTCGAGCCATATCCGGTCCGGGTGGAAGTGCTATCGCGGTTTTTGACCAATCGCCAGCAGCAGAAAGTCGTGGCTGGCATTGCCAGCGGCGAGGTCGACGTCGTGATTGCCACCCACCGGGTGTTGTCCGAAGATGTGCGCTGGAAGAACCTTGGACTGGTTGTTATCGATGAGGAGCAAAGGTTTGGAGTGGCTGCCAAAGACCAGTTGCGAGCGTTGAAGGTCGGGGTGGACGTCATCACTCTCACTGCCACTCCGATTCCGCGGACGCTGGAGATGGCGCTGACCGGGATTCGCGACGTGAGTCACATTCGCACGGCTCCCGAGGACCGCCACCCCATCCTGACTTTTGTCGGTCCCTACGACGCCCAGACCGTAGCGGCTGCATTGCGCAGGGAGCTGTTGCGCGACGGGCAGGTGTTCTACGTCCACAACCGGGTTCGCTCGATCGAGGAGGCCCTCAATCGTCTGCGATCACTGGTTCCCGACGCCCGATACGTGGTCGCTCATGGGCAGATGTCGGAGGGCCAGCTCGAACAGGTCATGCTCGACTTCTGGAACCGGGAGTACGACGTGATGGTGGCGACCACCATCATCGAGTCGGGCCTCGATCTTCCGCAGGTCAACACTCTGATCGTGGAAAGAGCCGATCTCCTCGGTCTCGCCCAGCTCTACCAGCTGCGGGGCAGAGTCGGCCGCTCCAGCCAGCGGGCATATGCCTATCTCTTCCACCCCGTCGATCAGGTGCTCAGCGAAGAGGCTTATCGGCGACTGGAGGCGATCGGAGAGGCAACCGATCTCGGCTCCGGGTTCCATCTCGCCCTGAAGGACCTCGAGATTCGGGGCGCCGGCTCGATCCTGGGTGAGGTGCAGTCCGGTCATATCGCGGCCGTCGGATTCGATCTGTATGCCGAGTTGGTAGCGGAAGCGGTTTCGAAGCTCGAGGGCCATCTGCCGGCGGAGACTGATATCAAGGAAGTCCGGATCGAGCTCCCGGTCGATGCGCACCTCCCCGACGACTATTTGCCGGATCAATCGCTTCGACTCGAGGCCTACCGTCGGCTGGCGGCCGCCGAGACTTTGGAGGCAGTGGAGGAGGCGAAGGCGGAGTGGATCGACAGATTTGGCCCGCTCCCACCGGAGGCGGGGGCATTGATCGAGATCGCCCGTCTGCGAGTGGAGGCGCTTCGGGTGGGGTTGACTGAGATCGTCAACCTCCGCCACGAGGTGAGACTTGCTCCGGTGGAGTTGTCGGCGAGCCAGGAGGTGCGACTCGAACGCCTGGCGCCGCAGGCGGTGATGAGAGACGGAGTGCTATTCGTTCCGCTGCCTCGCACCGATCCGGTCAGCGGAATGACCGACTTCCTCCGCCAGATGTGGCCCCCCTGATTCGTTCTTGCGTAGGATCGCGCCCTTTTTCGGCGGTGTTTTTACGCAAGAATGAAAGTATTCTCACCCCCGTGCGGAAATCTCTGATTTTGCTGGCGCTTCTGGTCGCGTGCGGAGGCGCTGGCAGCGATGTCGCCGCCACTGTGAACGGCATCGACATCGCCGTGACTGACGTTCAAGCGATGCGAGTGGTCGAGAATGCCCCCACTATCAACAAGACGCTCTTCGCCACCGATCTGACTGACGCCATCATCGACACCGCAATTGTCAGTGCGGTCCGGAGTGAGTTTGGGATTGAGCCGACGGAGGACGAGATCGCGACCAAAGCGTCGGATCTCACCCAGCAAATCGAGTCGACTCAGGGCGTGGAGGTAGACGAGTTCTTCACCTCCCAGGGACTTCCGGTAACGCGGTTGCAGGTGATCGCTCGCCAACAGGTCATACGCGACAGACTCGGCGAGGAGTTCGCTCCGGATATCGATCCTGTCACCGACCAGGACGCCGAGGTCCTAATGGGGGCGGATCAGCTCGGCCGCACGAATGCTTGCGTTCGTCACATCCTCGTCGCCACGGAAGCGGAAGCCAACGCCGCCCTTACCCGGATCGAAGGCGGCGAGGGATTCGAGGAAGTGGCGGCCGAGGTCGGAACCGACGGCACCGCCGCCAACGGAGGTGACCTGGGCTGTAACGCCTTGGGCCTCTATGTCGCCGAGTTTGCAAATGCGGCTTTCGAATCTCCGCTGGGGGAAGTGACCGGCCCGCACCAGACCCAGTTCGGATACCACCTGATCCTGGTGGAGTCGCGCGAGGAACCTTCGCTCGATGAAATCAAAGCCGAAATAGGCGATGCTCGCATAGGGGAGCTCGTCGCGGCCTGGATTGTCGAGCAGGTCAACGTTGCGCAGGTTGAGGTAGATCCTCAATTCGGAACCTGGGTGCTGGAACCGACGCCTATGGTGCAAGCGCCCACCAGTTAGCCGTGCCGATCCTCGTGATCGGTCTGGGTCCGGCGGGGCTCAGGCGAATTCCCGACTCCAGCAAGGCGCTTTTGCTCGATCCCGCCTACACGCTGGTTCTCCGGACTATTGCCCATCCGGCCGCCTCGGAGCTGTCGGCGTTGCGAACGGTCCTCACCTGCGACGATATTTATGAAACGGCGGACACATTCGAGGACGTCTATTCGGCGATCGTCGAACGAGTTCTCAAGCTCGAGACGGGCGGACCCGTGATTTATGCGGTTCCGGGAAGCGCTCTCATCGGTGAGTTCGCGGTTGGCGAAATGCGAAAGCGGGCCGCGGTGGAAATCGTTCCATCCGAGTCTTTTCTCGATGCAACGTTGGAGGCGGTTGGCTACGACCCCCTCGACCGGGGCCTCCGCCTTCTCAACGGCCTTTCGCTGCCGGACCCGCTGCTGATCGACGGCCCAACCATCATCGCCCACCTCGATCAGCCGCTGATCCTGGCTGAGGTCCTCGCGGCCCTTGGTCGGGTCGTCGACGAAAGCTCGGAGGTAACGTTGGTCATCGATGCTGGTGGCGACCAGGAGCGAGTGGTCACAACTCCGTTCCACTCGGTGGACCATGACCTGGCGGGGTTGCGCACGTCCGTTTTCATCGACCCCATTCCCGGCGGGCTGGCCGGAGTGATCCCGGTGATGGCGCGACTTCGCAGGGAGTGTCCATGGGATCGCAGTCAGACGCACGAGAGTCTCGTCAAGAACTTGATCGAAGAAACCCATGAGCTCGTTGATGCCATCGCCTCGAGCTCGGAGGGAGCAATCCTCGACGAACTCGGGGATCTGCTCCTGCAGGTGCTCTTCCACAGCGAAATCGCCGTCGCTTTCGGAGTCGAGGATGTTGCCGAGAACCTCCGTCAAAAACTTGTCCGCCGCCACCCTCATGTATTTGGGTCGGTGGTCGCTGGCTCGCCGGAGGAGGTCAAGGCGAACTGGGAACGGATCAAAGATGACGAGCGCGGCCACGTCACTGCCTCTGCCCTTGATGGAGTCCCAGAAGGGATGCCGGCCCTCGAGCGGGCGGCGAAGCTGGGCCGGAAGGCCGCCGCGGTCGGCTTCGATTGGCCGGAGGCCGAGCCGGTGTTCGAGAAGATCGCCGAAGAGGTCACCGAATTACGGGCGGCCTTCTCGGCGGCCGACACCGCAGCGATCGAAGGCGAGCTCGGCGACATCTTGTTTGCGGTCGTCAACCTTGCTCGCCATCTCAAAGTCGACCCCGAGCTTGCTCTCACCCGCACCATTCGTGAGTTTGTCCGTCGATTCCAGGAGATGGAGAAGGCCGGGGCGTTGCAAGGACTTGGTCTGGAGGAACTCGATGCTCGCTGGGAAGCAGCGAAGAGGTCCGGATAAGAGGGCCGGTAAGGTTCTCGGTCCGAATGGCCAACGAAAGCTCGATCGCAGCGATCCGGTGCCGCGAGATCCTCGATTCTCGCGGGAATCCCACCGTTGAGGCAGAGGTGCATCTTGCCGGTGGCAGCTTCGGGCGGGCCGCGGTCCCCTCCGGCGCTTCGACCGGCGCCCGGGAGGCATTGGAGCTGCGTGATGGCGGGGCTCGCTATCTCGGCAAGGGAGTGCAAAACGCGCTCGAGCACATCCGCCAGGACATCGCGCCTCAACTTATTGGTCTCGAGGCGAGTCGTCAGGAGACCATCGACCAGGTGATGCTCGATCTCGACGGTTCGGCCGACAAGTCGCGTCTCGGTGCCAACGCGTTGCTGGCGGTTTCCCTGGCCGTGGCCCGGGCGGCCGCGGGGCAGAGCGGGCTGGCGCTCTATCGATATCTGGGCGGACCGGCAGCAAGGATGCTTCCGGTTCCGTGCCTGAACGTTCTCAACGGAGGCGCCCACGCCGCCAACTCGATTGATATCCAGGAATTCATGCTCGTACCTGGTGGGTTTTCTACCTATAGCGATGCCCTGCGGGCGGGAGTGGAGTGTTATCACTCGCTGCGCAAGGTCCTGGCAGGGCGGGGACTGGCGACAAACGTCGGTGATGAGGGTGGCTTTGCTCCCAACCTCGCTACCAATCGCTCGGCGCTCGAACTGCTGGCCGAGGGGGTGGAGGCAGCGGGGTACAAATTGGGCGAGGAAGTCGGCCTCGCTCTCGATGTTGCGGCTACTGAGCTCTACAACGGCGGTCGCTATTTCCTCGATGGTGCAGAGCTCGAGCCGAAGGCGATGGTCGATTATCTCGAGGGCCTGGTAGAGAACTTTCCGCTGGTCTCAATCGAAGACGGAATGGCCGAAGATGATTGGGATGGATGGCAGCTTCTGACCGAGCGCCTCGGCTCGCGCATACAGCTCGTGGGCGACGACCTCTTCGT
>JBOGEW010000194.1:0-4528 GCA_050742075.1 Acidimicrobiia bacterium | reverse complement strand
CGTTGCCTTTCGCGGTCATGAGCCGCATGAGTGGTTCCATGAGACGCATAAATCCGGACACCTTGATCTGGACGTGGCGGGTGAACCTGGTCCCGCCGTTCGCGGGCTCGAAAAGATAGGTGAGTGTCGGCTGCATCGGCCCTATCACCCCTCGCTGGACCTCCATGCGGTTGGGCTCGAAGGCCACGACGTCCATGTCTCCCTCCGAAATGCCCATGGACGGCTTGAACCGCGCATGCCAGGTCGTCCCGACTCCGATCGGTCCCTCCGACGTCTTGCGCGCCTCGAGAATGTCGGTGTGCCAGGCCGGGTCGTTCGAGGTATCGGTAACGTAGGCAAATACCTCTTCGACTGGGCGGTCGATCGTGACGCTTTTCAAGCTATCGATCATGAGTTGACTCCTTTTGGTTTTGCCAGCGGAGGATCCAGCATCGTGCCGCAGCTAAAACTTCCCATGGCTGGAAGACGTGTCACCACTTTCTACTCACTGTTCTTCAGCGCGTACGAGACGGCGCCCTCGCTGCTCATGGCATAGCCCTCAGCTCTGGCTTGCCGGTAGTCTTCGTCACCGAGAGCTTGGCGTGCGTCCTCCTCTGGATCCCCCCAGCGGCTGCCGAGTTCGGGAGGAATACCTCCACCGAGCTCGTCACGAATCCGAGCCGCGGCGCCCATCAGATGTGCCGCTCGTTCGTGGTGTCGTTCGTCGTTGGCCAGCGTGGCGAAGCCCATCAAGGCTAAAGAGATGCTCAATGTATCGTTGGCTACGCTCGACATTTCGAGCGCCTCCCGAAGGTAAGGCTTCGCGGCGTCGAGGTCGCCGACCATGCGCGAGACCATGGCCTGACCGACCAGCAGGTCGCCCAGCTTCCAAAATGCCCCTTCCTCCCGCAAGATCTCCAGCGCCTTGCGACGCGGTTCGATTGCAGCGGATGGGTTGCCGCGGACCACCTCGAGGAACGCGATGTTGCTCCAGTAGTCCGCCGTGAGGACTGGGTCGCCAGCCTCCTCGGCGGCGACCAGGCCTTCCCTAAGGATCGATTCGGCACGCTCGGGTTCCTGTTCCAAGTAGGGGATATAGGAGAGATCGAGAAGTGTGGAAGCCAGAAGCTTGGCGTTGCCTATGTCTCGGGCGATGTCGACCGCCTCTTCGTAGGCGGCCCGTGTCGGCGGGTAATCGTTCTGCCAGTAGGTGATACCGCCAAGGGCGTCCAGGGCGCGGGCTCGAACCGGGCTTCGAGCCGCGGCACCCGGCAGCGACAGGAGGACTTCGAGGCGCGCCCGTCCCTCCGAGAGATGTCCCCGCTGCAACCAGAACCGCCAGATGGCAACGGCGGTGCGCAGACCGGTCTCTGCATCTCCAGTGCGAGCGGCCCAGTCGAGGGCGGCTCGCATGTTGTCATGCTCACCCTCCAACCGCTCGAGCCAGCGCACTCGGTCCTCGCGGGTGAGGTGGGGCTCCGCCTTCTCTGCCAGGTTCCGGAAATGCTCGGCGTGGCGGCGACGGAGCACGTCATCCTCCCCGGATGATGCGAGCCGCTCGACGGCGAATTCGCGGATCGTCTCCAGCATCGTGAATCGAGGCTCGCCGTCCCCTGGCTCTCCGAGCCGCACCATGCTGTGATCGATCAAGTTGCCGAGTCCGTCGAAGACGTCGAGCCCCAGAGCGGGTCCGCATATGGCCTCAGCTGCCTCCAGGCTCCAGCCGCCATTGAACGTCCCCAGGCGAGCGAACAAACGTTGCTCCTCAGCCTCGAGTAGGTCGTGGCTCCATTGAATGGTGCCGCGGAGAGTTTGCTGACGTTCAGGAAGGTTGCGGGGCCCACCGATGAGAAAGGAGAGTCGCTGGTCCAGATGCTCAAGCAGGACCTTCGGGGTCAGAACCTTCAAGCGGCTGGCTGCCAGTTCGATGGCAAGGGGGAGCCCGTCGAGCCGGGTGGTGATTTCCGCCACAGCCGACGCGTTCTCACCGGTGACGCGGAAGCCGGGGCGGACCGCTGCGGCCCGCTCCGTCAACAGGGTCACGGCCTCAGAACCCGTAATCACCTGAAGGTTCGAAAGACCCGACACGTCCGGGAGAGCGAGGGGCGGGACCTGGTACTCGTGCTCGCCAGAGATGTGAAGAGGTACGCGACTGGTGGCGAGCACCGTGAGGCGAGGAGCGGCGTCGAGGAGCCTGGCTACCGCGAGCCCCGCCTCAGTGACCTGCTCGGAATTATCTAGGACCAAGAGAAGATGTCGGTCCCGGAGATAGTCGGCGAGTGTGTCCAGGAGCGCGCGACCGGGCTCTCCCCGCACCATGAGGGCCTGGGCAATCACCGAGGGCACCAGGGCCGGGTCGACGATCGGGCTCAAGTCCGCGAAGAACACGCCGTCGGTGAATTGGTCAAGGTGGTCGGCGGCCACCTTCAAGGCCAGTCGGGTCTTGCCGGTGCCCCCTGGTCCTGTGAGGGTGAGGAGTTGGCCCTTCGCCAGGAGGCTGGTGACTTCGGCCACCGCGCGGTCTCGACCGACAAACGAGGTCCGCTGCGAGGGAAGGTTGGTGGGCCGAGCATCCAAAGTGCGGATCGGCGGAAACTCGGCGGGCAGACCGCCGATCACCAGGTCGTACAGGTGCTCCGGGTGTTCGATGTCCTTGAGACGGTGCCGCCCCAAGTCACGCAAGGACACCCGGTCGGGCAGGTTGTGCTCGACCTGGGCCTTGGTGGCCTCCGAGATGAGGACCTGGCCACCATTACCCGCTGCGGAGATACGGGCGGCCCGGTGCACGTCGAGCCCCACGTAGTTATCGCCACCAAGGCGGCCCAGCCCCGTGTGCATACCCATCCGCACTCGGACCTCCCCCTCCGCAGGCCAGGGGTGGGTGGCCAGGGATACCTGTGAGAGGACCGCGACACGCACCGCGTCTGGCGCGGAAACGAAGGCCACGAAGAAGCTATCGCCCTCAGTGCGGATCTCAACCCCGTCGGTCTCGGCAATCGCCGAGCGGATCAGCCTCGAATGGGTCTCTAGGAGGTTTGGGTACTCGTCGCCGTGCCGCTGTAGAAGACGCGTGGACCCCTCGATATCGGTAAACAGGAACGTCACGGTCCCGGTGGGAAGCTCAGTCATCGTCGGCTACCGGCTGCAGGCACCGGTTGGCTGTGACAGTAGTTAGCAGAACCTATTGCCGCGATAGGTCCGGCAAAGCCTCAGGCCAGCGCCCCGCACAGATCGCTCATACCGCACTGGCTGAACTCCTCGAGTGGCCCATCCCCGAACCGGCAGATCTGGGTGGGTTTTGTTACGGGCGCCGTCCTCAGTTTGGGTGGCGCCCGTAACGTTTGGTTATCTGCTGGCTGCGGCGAGGTAGGTGGCGACAATGTAGGTGGCGTGTCGGTCGAGGGATCCTCGGGCCCGGTCGTAACGCATGGTGGTCCTGGGGTCAGCGTGGGAGGCTGCTTCCTGGACATCTCGAAGCGCTACCCCGGCGTCGAGGGCGGCGGTGATGAATGAGTGGCGCAGGGAATGGGGGCTGATCTGCTTGCCGATCCCGGCTTGGCGGGCGAGCCGTTTGACGATGCGGGTGGCGGCGTGCCGATCCAACCGGGCGGTCGCTTCTCGGTTGAGGAGGATTGGGCCTTGGCTGCGTTCTCCGATGCACATATCGATCGAGCGGGCAGTGCGGGGTGCCAGGGGGATGGTGACGATCTTCCCACCTTTGCGGGTGATGGTGAGGGTCCGATGCCCTCGCTCGACCGCTAGATGTTCGATGTCGGCTCCGAGCGCTTCTGAGATCCGCAGCCCGTTGAGCGCCAGTAGGCAAGCCAAGGCATGGTCTCTGCCACCCGAAAGACCGGCTTGGACCAGGAACATACCCAGCTCGTTGCGGTCGAGTCCGACCGCGTTCGACTCATACGACACCTTCGGCCTCCGCACGTGGGCCGCCGGAGAGGCGGCGATGAGGGCTTCTTCGGTGCAGTACCGGTAGAAGCCGGTGATGGTCGACAAGCGCCGTGCCACCGTCGCCTTGGCTTTGCCCGCTTCCTCCAGCCAGCGAGCGAACAGCTCGATGTGGGCACGCCGCACCTCGAACAGATCCAGGTCATGGTCGGCACACCACCGGACCCACTGACGTAGGTCGAGGGCGTAAGCGTCGAAGGTCTGACCGGTGTAGCCGGCCAAATACCCACCGACAGCCATCCGAGCCCGGAAGGGATCAAATCCCCGATCGACGACCTCGGGGACGAGAACAGTGTTGGACATGAGACTCCTCCACCCCGCCGGGTGAGAAGCCCCGACCGCTGCACGAAACCCGGCGCGTCCCCCAGTAAACCTCACCACCGACGAACGCCGAGACAACGGCGTATCCACGCCAGGGCTCATGACACTCTGCGATGTTCCAGGGTGTCACGACGCGCGAATCGCGAAAGAAATCCAATGCAACCCCACCGCCTCGACCTGATAACCGAGCGGGAAGTGCCGATCTGGTGCGGTCTCCGATATGAGCGATACCGCTCCCGAATTGTTGATCGGCGCTGCTCGTCTAGGG
>JBOGEW010000193.1:0-5505 GCA_050742075.1 Acidimicrobiia bacterium | reverse complement strand
GTACCGAGGTTTGGGCGGGCTTTGAGAGCAGGGACGGATTTCGCTTCCTGGCCCGAGATCGAGGGTGGTCCCATCGTCGACCCAACGCGCTGGCTTGGGACATCGATGTGGGGAGGCTGGCGGATGCAATCCGCAGGCGTTTCCGCCCCGAAGAAACCGAAATCGGACAAGAGGCCTTCGACCAACGATTCGTGACCCGCACCAACGATCCCAATAAGCTCCGCTCTCTCCTCGACGGCTCCGTCATGCCGCGGTTGTTGGCGCGATCACAGTTGGCTGAGATCTACATCGAGGGACCGGATCCGGAGGAGAACGCATCTCCCCAGCTCGCCTCGTTGGTTTTGTGGGATCGAGAGTTCCTGGCCGATGTCGAAGCCCTTCTCGATTTGCACGAGGTGTTGCTGGCGCTACTCGATCGCCTGAGCCGGAGCGGATCCGCCGTGCCGGTACCGACCGTCTCAGCCTGACTGCGAGGAGGCGCGGCGAGCCTGGAGTCCGCGAGCCAAATGCCATCGCCAGAACCACCTCGGGACCGCTTCCGCCACGTGGATACTCGCCCGCGAAGGTGTGCTCGCCGGGGTCCGTCACATCGAATGGAAGAACTGTCTCTCCGGTGCGTTCTCCCAGCCCGTCGCGGTTCTGATACCCGTTGTGGTTTCCGGACCGACGGCCATTCGATCCCCTAGCTCAGTTACGGACGAAGAAAATGGAGACGAGTTGAACGGGGCACGAAAGAAGTTGCACGACAGTCTCCGTCACCGGACGCGGTCGTAGAGTCGATTCGATGAGCTCACCTTCGGCGAATGAGATGATTCGCCTTGTTCACGATGGCCTCCGGATTCGCTCCAAGCGTCCGGCCCGAGTGGTGGTGGTCGGCGCTGGCATGGCCGGGCTGGTATGCGCGGAGAAACTTATTGACGCCGGGCACGAAGTGACCCTTCTCGAGGCCCGTTCCCGAGTGGGAGGAAGGATCGAAACCCTGCGCGGCCCTTTCGCCAGTGGGCTTTATGCCGAAGCGGGCGCCATGCGTCTTCCCCGCTCTCACCATCTGACGATGGCCTACGTAGAGAAATTTGGCCTGGAAACGATCCCTTTCACCCTCTCCAACCCGTCCTGCTTTGTTCATCTCCATGGATTGCGGCGGCGACTTTCCGAAGTGGAAGCGAACCCTTCTCTGCTCGGATTCGATGGCCTTCCTGCTTCCGGAATAATCAACCTCTGGGAAAGCGAGATCGCCCCGTTTCGAGCCCTGCTTGCGGACGACGGCGAATCAGCCTGGCCGTCGATCGTCGCCGACTTCGACGGTTATTCGACGAGAGAATTCCTGGAGCGGAGCGGATGGTCCGAAGGCGCTATCGAGTGCTTCGGTTTGCTCGGAAACCTGGAAGCGTTAATGAACTCGTCATTTCTGGAAGTTCTCCGCGAGGAGGTCACCGATAGCTATCGCGATCTAGTTCAGATCCGGGGCGGGATGGATCGTTTGCCGGCGTCTTTCCTCCCAAGAGTGGGCCCGCGGATCCGGTATGGCGCCAGACTGATTGCCTTGCGCCAAGATGAGTTGTCGGTTTCGGTTCGATTCCGGACCAGGGGAGGATCGTTCGACGCCGCCGGCGATTTCGCCGTCGTCACTGTCCCGTTTTCGGTGCTCCGCCACGTTGAGGTCACGCCGGGATTTACTCATCCCAAGCAAAAGGCCATCCGTCAACTTACCTACGACGCCTCGGCCAAAGTCTTCCTCCAGTTTCATCGCCGGTTCTGGGAGGAAGACGACGGAATCGCCGGAGGCACCACCGTTACCGACCTCGCGATCAGAAACGTGTTCTACCCCGAGCACGGCCAAGAGACCGGCCGGGGAGTCGTGTTGGCGAGCTACACCTGGTCAGAGGACGCTCATCGCTGGGGATCCCTCAGCCCCGAAGATCGCATCGCTCAAGCCCTCGAGAACCTGGCGACGATTCATCCCCAAGCCACGGCAGAGTTCGAAGTGGGGGCATCGAAGATGTGGCACGAAGACGAGTTTGCCGGCGGCGCTTTTGCTCTATTCGACCCGGGCCAGCAGACCCTGCTCCACGATGCGATCGTCGCCCCCGAGGGCCGGGTGTACTTTGCCGGTGAACACACCTCGCTCAGCCACGCCTGGATCCAGGGCGCCATCGAGTCGGGTCTGCGGGCAGCGGCGGAAGTGCATGAGCGGGCCCTCCGCGAACTAGCCGGTTCCGCACCGATCACCGTCTAGTCGAAAAGCCTCCGTCTATCGACGAAGAAAGGCCACGAGTTGGCGCAACTCGGCTGACGGATCCACTCCTAGCTCGACCGAGAAGCGATGGGTGCACTCATCAAAGGCGTTGAGGGCAGCGACGCGATCGCCTCGGGCAAGGTGAGCTCGCATCACGACCAACCAAGCACGCTCACGCAAAGGTTGTCGGGCTAGTGCCTCCTGCGCCCGCGCTAGCGCCTCATCGACCCGATCGAGTGCGAGCAGCCATTCCGCCGAGCGGACGCACAGGTCGGCTGCCACTTCGCCCAGTCGGGCTCTTTCGATGATGACCCAATCCGCGTAGTGCTCCGAGGCCAGATACTCGTCAGTGGCCAGTTCCAGGGCGCGGTGGGCGGCACGTTCACCTCCTTCGAGATCACCGTTACCGGCGAGCGTGGCGGCCTCATTGGCCATGTCGAGAAACTCGACCACATCAAGCCACTCAATTGAGTCCGGAACGATGCGGTAGAAGGCTCCTTGCCGGCGAAGGCATTTCGATCCACGGGGGTGGGCTTGCTCGAGGCCTCGGCGGGTGGCTGTCAAAGCCACATTCAGGTTCTTCGAACTCCGGTCGGGATCGCCTTCGGGCCACAGTGCTTCCATCGCCTGCTCTCGGTGAACAGGGTCGCCGCGATGGTGGAGCAACATCGCCAGCAGCGAAACCGCCTTCTTAGATCGCCATGTCCCGAGCGGCACCTCGCCGCCGTCGAGACTCAGCCGGAGTTCTCCAAACAGGTGAGCAGTCAGGCGAGGAGCGGTTTCCGCCGCGGGAGCCTGATCGCCGCGGCGGGTGAGATCAGCCAGGTTCTGGGCAACTTCAGCGGACTGCGGATCCGCCAAACCCAATTCCAACAACTCAGGATGAAATGCGACGTGGGGAGCCAGTACGTGCTCGAGCCGGTGTCGCCCCACCAATCGGAGAGTGCTGTCCACGAGGTCGAGGGCCTGGGCATGCTCCTCTGTCATCAATCGAATGGCGGCTAGCCACCAGGTGGCGATGGCTAGTTCACCCTTGGCGTCGTGGCTGACGAGAGTCTCGAGGGTGCTCTCGATGCGCTCGGCGACCCTGCTCGGGGTATCGCCCGAGCTGAGATGGGCCCGGGCTTGACACAGCGTAAGCCGGACATTCTCCAATGGATCGGGTGAAGGCACCCTTAGGCGAACAGCTTCGTCGGCATCCCGACGGGCCGCGACCGGGTCGCCAGCGAAGAGATGGAGGTCGGCGCGCGATGCGAGGGAATGGGCCAGGCCGAAAACGTTCTCGGCCCGCGCTTTGAGATCCATCGAGTTGCGATAGAGATCCAGGGCCTCCTTGAAGCGGCGCTGTTCTCGTCTGACCTCGCCAAGGTTGTTGAGCGAATAAGAAAGCGTCGTGTCGTGCTCGACTCGAGTGGCGAGTTCTATCGCTTCTTCAAGGTGGCGAGAAGCGCGATCGACCAAACCGGCGTGACGTTCGGTGTGGCCCAGGCTATTGAGGGTGTTGGCCAGGGAGAGCAAGTTGGTTCCCCCCAGCTTCAACTCGTAAGCCTTTTCGAGAAACTGGAGCGACGGAACCGGCTCGCCGCGATCGAGGAGACGGGTGCCAAGATTGTGATAGGCCCGTGCCGTCGAGAACGTAAGCCCGTTGTGGCGGTATAGATCGAGCGCCGCGAGCCAGAAGGCAAACATTCCGGAGGGATCGTGAACGATCCATCGCTCTTCGTCCTCGCTGCGCACCCGGTCGGTCGGGGGCCCGTCGCTCCACTCAATGGCTTCGTTAAATGCCAGCCGTGCGTCGGCCAGAATGCCTTCCCGCTCGAGGATCACCCCTTCGGCCATCTTGACCAGAAAGCGGACCCGGCGGCCGGCGGGAATGGTTTCGTCCCATCTGGCACGGAACTGCTGGTCGGCTCGTCGGAGCGTCACGAGCGCCAGCGTGTGGCGACGGCGGGTCGACCATACCCAAGCCAGGTAGAAGAGGACCCAGGGATTCTCTGGGTCCAACTGCTCGAGACGCCTGAGGACATCTTCCAGGCGATCAAGAGGCAGATCGAATCCGAGTTCGACAAATGTGCTGGCTCCTCGGTCCAGCTCCTCGAAGGCCCGGCGCTCGTCGCCGGCCGCTATCGCGGCTTCGACGACCTCGAGCTGGCGGAGAACCCTTCGGTCAGGTGAGGGGGTGTCCCGCAGGCGGTGATCACTCGTGGTGACCATGGCTTAGATCATCCCGGCGGCCATGCCATCCCCTTTTCCTCCGCTCCGGCGGGCCAACCAAGACCCTACAGGCACGGCAATATCCTTGACGGGGTGATCGCGGTGGTCCAAGGCGACCTGACACAACAACATGTCGATGCCATCGTCAATGCCGCCAACGAGTACCTAGAGCATGGTGGTGGAGTCGCCGGCGCCATCGTCCGCGCCGGTGGCGAAATCATCCAGGAAGAGTCCGATCGTTGGGTGACGGAGAATGGGCCGGTCCAGGCGGGCCAGGCAGCCGTAACCGGTGCTGGCAACCT
Organism: Acidimicrobiia bacterium; assembly: GCA_050742075.1. GTDB lineage: Bacteria > Actinomycetota > Acidimicrobiia > Spongiisociales > ZC4RG35 > JACCTH01. The sequence goes on along the minus strand of JBOGEW010000193.1, from coordinate 753 downwards.
CCCCGCCCGGAAAGTGATCCACGTCGTGGGGCCGCGTTATCGCGCGGGACAGGACAACGCCGTGCTGCTCCGGCAGGCAGTCGAGGCTGCCTTGGATGCCGCCAAGAACAACGGATGCCGGTCGATTGCGTTCCCGGCCATCTCGGCCGGAACCTTTGGATATCCCCGAGCCGAAGCTTCCGTCGTCATCGCCAGGTCTATTCGCGAGTGGCTCGCCTCACATCCGTCGGTCCTCGATCGGATCTTGCTAATCGGTTACGACCATTCGGCAACAACCGATTTCACCGATGCTTTGCGCGAGACTGAGCCCTGAATGAAACGCCGTGTGCTTCTCCCCCTTCTGTTGCTGGCGTTGTCCGCCTGCGGAGACGACGCCACTCCCACCGCAACTCCGGGAGCCAGCGTTCCCACCAGCACCGAGGAGTTTTTTGCCTTCGTGCTTTCGATCGACGATTCGGAAATGACCTTCGATCCCGCCGAGATTCTCACCGGGGACGCTGCTCACGACGCCGCGGTGGCCGCCGGGGTAATTGCCGAAGCCGAGGATCTGCCCAACGATTACTTCATCTCCAACCCCGACGAGGAGTCGCAAACCGCCGTGCTTAGTGCCGCCGGCACCTACGTTCTGCTCGGATTCGACGAAACTCAGGCGATCGAAGAGGTCGCCGTGGACCGAGACGAACTGGTCGAAGCACTCCAGGACGGCGAGGGCTATTACGGCATCGTTGTCGGGGAAACACCAATGATGCTCGT
>JBOGEW010000192.1:0-3116 GCA_050742075.1 Acidimicrobiia bacterium | reverse complement strand
GAAGAGCTCTACGCCTTTGCCCACCACGTCGGGTACCCCCTGATCATCAAACCTCGCGATGCGGCCGGAGCCTCGGGAACGAGACGGGTAAACAGCGATGCCGATGTGCAGGCGGCTCTCCCCTCCCTCGGCTTTGACTACGGGCGCTCAGTCGCCGTCGAAGAGTTCATCGAAGGGCACGAGGGGTTCTACGACACGATCTCGATTGACGGCGAGGTCGCCTGCGACTTCGTCAGCCATTACTACCCCGGCGTGCTTGAGGCGATGCGAACCCGATGGATCTCACCGGTCTTCATCACCAGCAACCGGATCGATCAGTCCGGCTACGACGAGGTGAAAGAGCTGGGGAAGCGGGTGATACCAGCGCTGGGTATTGGTACCTCGGCCACCCACATGGAGTGGTTCTACGGGCCGAAGGGGCTCAAATTTTCCGAAATCGGCTGCCGGCCACCGGGCGTCGGAGCATGGGACCTCTACTGCGCTGCGAACGATCTCGATGTCTACCGGGAGTGGGCGATGGCGATTTGCTACGGGGCGATTTCCCGCCCTCCCTCGCGCCGATTCTCCGCCGGGATCATCGCCCTGCGTCCCGATCGCGACGGAGTGATCAGCGGCTACGAAGGCATGGCCGAGGTACAGGATCGTTACGGACCCTTGATCATCGACTACCACCTCCCGCCGCCAGGAACCCCCACTCAGCCAGTCGAGGCGGGCTACATGGCCAACGCCTGGATCCGGATGCGGCACGAGGACTACGACGCCCTGCGGGGAATCCTGCAAAACGTCGGTGAGATCGCCCAGGTGCGAGCAGTTTGATGAGGGAGCCTGACGTTCTCGAACCGCTGCGTGAGGCTGACGTGGCGGCGATCGACCGCTTCGTCAGCAGCAATCAGTTTCCGCTGGTCGAACCGGGTAAGGCGACGTTTGTGTATCGAGGGCAAGCAGAAGCGGTCGCCTTGCGACCCATGATCGCCGGGTTCCCTGGACAGCACCGCTTCGCCCGCTTCGACGGCCAGGACCTCTGGTGGCTAGGCCTACCGCTGCCGGACGGCACCCGGCTCGAGTACAAGCTCGAGGTGCAACGGGATCATCATGCTGATTGGATCAACGATCCTCTCAACCCACTAACCACCACCAACCCCTTTGGCACCAATTCAGTTTGTCGCGGCTTCGGCTACGTGGTCCCGGCGTTTGCAGAAGTTCACCCCGACACCCCAACCGGAACATTTGCGGATATCTTCGTTGGATCCCGGAAACTGACGCTGTATCGACCGGCGTCCTTCGAACCGGCCCAGTCCTACCCCCTCCTCTTCGTTCATGATGGGGGCGATTACCTCGAGTACGGGTCAATGGCGCTCGTGCTCGACAACCTCATTCACACCGGGGCGATCGGACCGCTCGTCGCTGCTTTCTCCTGGCCCCAGGAGCGGCTGCATGAGTATGCCGCCAGCGACGATCACGCTCGCTTTGTAGTCGAAGAGGCATTGGCGGCCATTCTCGAGGAGATCCCCTTGCTCGATCGCCGGGTAGTGCTGGGGGCGAGTCTCGGAGCGGTGGCGGCCTTGCACGTGGCGTGGCGTTATCCCGGGACCTTCAGCGGGATGATTCTGCAGTCGGGCACCTTCGCCCAGACGCGCGGCTGGGGATCGGCACAGCAGCTGCTCGCCCCGATCGCCAACCTGTTGCACCGTCTCGAGCCATCACTGCTGCCTCAGCGGGTGTTCATGTCGTGTGGGACCTTCGAGCGAATGATCGGGGAGAACCGGACGATGTCGCATCGGCTCGAGCGCGCGGGCCTGAAAGTGAAATACGTCGAAAACCGGGACGGCCATACATGGGAGGCCTGGCGTGATCGTTTGTCCGAGGCATTGGGTTGGGTGCTTTGACGCAAGCACCGGCCACATTGCGCGGAACCACCCTCCATGGGCGCCGTGTAACGCTTCGCCCGCCGGTCCCAGACGATGCCGGCGACCTCTATCCCGCCACCCATGGCGACCCGAGGAGGGAGGCGGTTTGGACCTACATGGGCTACGGACCTTGGGCGACAGAATCCGCCTTCATAGATTGGATCGCCGAGCGGGCGGCATCTCCTGATCCCCTCTGGTTCACGGCGGAAACCAACGGCGCCGCGGTGGGGATGACGACGCTGTGCAATTACAACCCTGCCCACCGACGGGTCGAGCTCGGCCACATCTGGTACATCCCCGCCGCCCAAAGGACGGTCGTCAACACCGAGGCGATCTACCTCATGCTGAAACAGAGCTTCGATGAATACCAGGCGCGTCGGGTCGAGTGGAAATGCGACGCCTTAAATGAGAGGTCGCGAGCGGCGGCTTTGCGGCTCGGTTTTCAGTTCGAAGGCATCTTTCGCCAGCACATGATCGTCAAGGATCGCAATCGCGACACCGCCTGGTTTGCCATGACCGACGGCGACTGGCCCGAAGTCGAGGCACGGTTGCGTGCCAAACTCGCCTGATGGAACCCACACACATTCCCGCTTTCTTCGTCAAGCAAAGGATCACCGTGATGGTGAACCGATACGAGATCCGGGCAGCGCCTGCGGACGGAACGGAGGGTTCCCTCCTCGCCTTCGCTCAGCAGAAGAGGATGCAGTTTAAAGAAGAGGTCATCTTCTACGCCGACGAGAACCGCAAGGAAAAGCTCTTCTCCTTCAAAGCGCGCCAGGGCCTCGATGTCAGGGCCGAACATGACGTCTTCGACGCCGACGGCAACGCCATCGGTTGGTTCAAGAAGGAGTTTGCCCAGAGCCTCTTGCGCTCCACCTGGCAGCTCTCCTATGCAGGGGTGACGGCTCGCGGCCAGGAGCGCAATCAGGCGGTAGCGATTCTCCGTCGAATCTGGGACTTCATCCCCGTGGTGGGTGACATTTGGATCCCGTTCCTGTTTCATTTCGACTTCGTCGACCAGGCCACCGGCGTGCAGGTCATGAGCAGCGAACGGGCCGTTGCCGTTCGCGATCGCTACACGGTGCAGGTCCCTGATCCTCGATTGGACTTTCGGGTAGCGGCCTCGATGGCGGTCGCATTGGACGCACTTCAAAGCCGCTAGATCCTTCCTCTATCCCTTCTTGCGTAAATCCGGCACGGAAAACCGTG
>JBOGEW010000191.1:0-4934 GCA_050742075.1 Acidimicrobiia bacterium | reverse complement strand
AGAAAAGGGTTCGATGATCATCCCGCAACGTGAAACCTGCCCCGAACAGAAGGGCGAGCATTGCGGTGGGGGAATGCACGTAGGCGCGGAATTGGCGCCGACGTGCCCAGTGCAGGAAGTTCTCGAGGGCGAGCAAGAGCTTTGTCCAAGGTCGGGGGAACGTGAGAATCAGGAACTGGTCGGCTTTTCGTCCAGCCGTATCGAGCATCGCTTTCCAGTCCCAATAGCAACACACCACCCGGTGGGCCACGACCACATCAAAGTTCGGGAGGCCAGCGGCCATGTCGACGAAATCACCGCTAAGGCGTTCCACCCGGTCCACCAAATTCCGCCTCCGCAGCAGGTCGTTGGCTGCTGCTTCCCAGGTCGAGGAGAGTTCGATGTTGGATGCTCGGGCGATGATCCCGCTCTCGAGCAGGGCGACCTGCAGGTCCCCAACACCCCCGCCTACTTCAAGGAGGGAGACGTTCGTTGCTCCGGTCCCTTGGAGCCAGTCAACTATTCGTTGCTTGGAGGCAATCAGCCCGCGGCGCTCGAATCCGGCGGCGGTGGTGGCCGCCTCCTTGGATGAGAAGACCCGGTCGTAGTCGCTAGGACACGAGCAGTTGATTGTCGAACCTCATTGATCCGGTTTTCGCCCAACTGGCCGATTCGCACACTCTCGATCGCGCTTTCTTCGGAACGGATCGAGCTTAGAAACACCTAGGCCGCGCCTACTGCGAGAACGCAGGTTGGCGCCTCTGGAGACCGACCAGGAGAACTCCGCCGAGTACCAGGAGACTTCCGAGGACGAGTCGCCAACCAATCTCCTCGCCAAAGGCCGTGACCCCAAGCAGCACTCCAACGAGAGGGATGATGTAGGCAAACAGCGAGGCTTGACTTGCCGGGGCGAGCTGGTTGGCGCCCAGAACCGAAAAGAAGGCCAAGGCCAATGTCGCCGCGAGGGCCAGGATCATCGTCCACTGGCCGGGGTCTGGGGATTGCCATTTCCCGGCGGCGGCGATGGTCGCCAGTCCCAACAGCCCGGCACCGCTCATCATCGGAGCAAGAGTGGTGGCCGGTGAGTGAATCATCGCCATCCGCTTTACGAAGGGGAGAGTTGCTCCGGAGAGGGCAGCGCCGATGAGGGTGAGGACAATGCCGGCCACCGACCCCGAGCCGGCGGGGGTGCCAACGAGCAAGACGACCCCGCCAACGCTCAACGAGAGTCCCAGCGCTTTGATCGTGGAGAAGCGATCAGAGGATCCAAGGAAGTGAGCTGTAAAGGCCGTGAAGATCGGTCCCGAGGAGATAAGGATGGTGGTGATCGAAACCGGCAGCCGCTGAAATCCGAGGTTGAAGAAGATGGCGGGTCCCGACCCGCTCACCATTCCCAGGCCCATCGCCCATAACCAACCGCGAACCGATACCCCTCCAGAGAAGCGGTGAACTAATAGACAGGCGACGGCGGCAATGGCAAAGATGACACCCGTGAGGAAGATCGGGTCGAGCCCCTCGTTGATCAGCCACTTGGTTCCCGGTCCTCCCAAGCCGAAGATGACTCCCGCCGCAACGATGTACAACCAGGCTTTCACAGACGGACTCTATGGTCGGGGGGATGAGCGCTAACCCACCGGTTCTCTGGAACCCTCCCGACGATGCCTGGGAGGCGAGCCGCATCGGACAGTTCCTGCGCGGAATCGAGCGGCGTCGCGACATCTCATTCGCCGACTATGAACAGGCATGGCGCTGGTCCACGGAGCACCTTGCTGAGCTCTGGTCGGAGGTCGTCGATTTCTTCTCCATTCGGATGAGTGAGTCAACCAAAGTCCTCGACTCCGAAGAAATGCCAGGCGCCAAATGGTTCGCCGATTCACAGCTCAATTATGTCGAACAGGCGCTTGGCTGGAGCGATCAGGATTCAGTGGCGTTAATTGCCCGTTCCCAGACCCGCGAACAAGACGTAGTGTTGACCGCCGGGGAACTGCGGTCCCAGGTGGCGGCGGTGGCGGCCGGGCTCCGTGCACTCGGAGTCGGGAAGGGAGACCGGGTGGTGGCCTACCTTCCCAACATCCCCGAATGCCTGGTGGCCTTCCTGGCGAGCGCGTCGCTTGGCGCCATTTGGTCGTCGTGCCCGCCAGAGTTCGGTATTCGCAGCGTGGTCGATCGCTTCCGGCAAATCGAGCCGAAGGTCCTGCTCGCAGTCGACGGCTACCGACATCGCGGCCTAGCAATCGACCGAAGCTCTCAGGTCCGGGAGATCGTCGGGGGGCTACCCACCCTCGAGCATGTGATCAAGGTGGGGTACCTGGAAAGTGAAGCTGGGGATTGGCCATCGCTCGTCGCAGAGGCCGAGGAGCTCGTCGTCCTCCCGGTCGAATTCGATCATCCCCTCTACGTCCTCTATTCATCGGGCACCACCGGGCTTCCCAAGCCCATCGTTCACGGGCACGGGGGTATCACTCTCGAGCATTGCAAGGCACTCGGACTCCAGCATGGTCTCGGTCCCGGAGACCGATTCGCCTGGTACTCCACCACCGGCTGGATGATGTGGAACCTCAACATCTCTGGCCTTCTGGTGGGCGCGACCGTGGTGGTCCTCGACGGCGACCCCGCCTATCCGGACTTGGGGACACTGTGGAAGATGGTCGAGGATTTCGGGATCACGACGTTGGGGGCGAGCGCCGGCTATGTGCTGTCATGTTTGCGAGCCGGGTACGAGCCTCGGGTCCGACATGATCTCAGCTCGTTGCAGTGTTTCGGCTCCACCGGATCCCCGCTCCCCCCCGAGGGATTCCGCTGGATCAGAGACGAGGTGGGACCCGCGGTAAAAGTGGTTTCGACTTCGGGCGGCACCGACGTCTGCACTGCCTTTGTTGGCGGTAGCGCCCTGGTCCCCGTGTGGGAGGGCGAGATCAGCTGCCGCTACCTGGGGATGGCGGTCGAAGCCTTTGACGAGGAGGGAAAGCCGGTGGTGGAGGAGACTGGAGAATTGGTCATCACCAAACCGATGCCTTCTATGCCGGTGGGCTTTTGGAACGATGACGATGGCTCGGCCTACCGGGCCGCCTATTTCGACACCTATCCGGGCGTTTGGCGCCACGGTGATTGGATCGAGATCACCGAACGGGGAAGTTGCATCATCACGGGCCGGTCCGATGCCACCCTCAATCGGGGGGGAGTCCGGATGGGGACCGCTGAGTTTTACTCGGTGGTGGAGGCCATCCCCGGCGTGGCGGACAGCCTGGTCGTCCATCTCGACGACGGCTCCTCGGCCGGCTCGCTCGTGCTCCTGGTGGTGGCCGAGGATGAGGACATAGAGTTAACCGCCGTGATCAACCGAGTTCTGCGAGAGGAGCTATCCCCCCGTCATGTCCCGGATCGGGTTCATTTTGTCGCCTCGATCCCGCGCACGGTCTCGGGGAAGAAGATGGAACTGCCGGTCAAGAAGATCCTGGAGGGTCAAGCCATCGACAAGGTTGCCAACCCCGGCGCCATGGCCAACCCCGACAGTCTCTCCGAACTTCGAGCCCTGGCCTCCGTTTCTCCCCCCTGAGGGGGGAGGGCCGGCGAAGCCGGGAGGGGGGTGGTCCCCCTAGGGCGGTTTCGCAGATCCAACCGCGGGGTAATTGCTGCGTATCCGAGTCGAAAGGAACGCTGATGTCATCAGACAAGCAAGTCACTAAGGATCTGATTGAAACCCTCGAAGACGGAAAGAACGGCTTTGCCGCGGCAGCCGAAAAACTCGTCGAGTCAGATCGCTCTGAACTTGCCTCGAAATTTCGCGAGTATTCAAGCCAGCGAGGACAGTTCGCCGCCGAGCTCCGCTCGCTCGCCGCGGACTATGGCGACGATATCAAAGAGTCGGGCTCGGTTGGTGCCGCCGTCCATCGGGGATGGATGGCAGTGAAGGATGCGGCCACGGGCAGCGACGCCGGAGCCGTTCTCGAGGTCGCGGAGCAAGGCGAGGACCATGCTGTTGCCGAGTACACGCGAGCATTGGATAACGAGGAGATCTCGATCGATCTGCGCGATGTGATTCAACGTCAGTACGCCTCGGTGAAGGCGGCCCACGACGAGGTTCGCACCTTGCGCGACTCGAACTAGGAGGTCGGGCGTCCGGCGCTGAACCTGCTTGACGCGGTCCGGTCGGTATTTGCGCAGCGATTCGCGACGCAGGCAGATTTTGTCGTCCGCGCTCCGGGTCGAGTCAACCTGATCGGCGACCACACCGACTACAACGATGGCTTCGTCTTGCCGATGGCGATCGATCAATCGATCTGGATGGCGGTAGCTGCACGACCGCAACGCCGAATATCTGTCGAATCGCGCGACATGGGGTCGGCCGAGGTAAGTCTTGATCACATCGAGCGGAGTGGAGGCTACGTCGACTACGTCGCCGGGGTGATTGCCCTAGGAGATCCGTTGAACTGCGGACTTGACCTTTGGATTGACTCCGACCTGCCGGTCGGGGCCGGTCTGTCTTCTTCGGCCGCACTTTCCGTGGCGAGTGTGTTGGCGGTCACCGAAGTGATTGGAGGTCAATGGGATCCATTGAAAGCGGCCCACCTCGCCCGCCGAGTGGAAAACGAATGGGTCGGGGTTGCTACCGGGATCATGGACCAGCTCGTAATAGCCGGTGCTGTGTCAGGAGCGGCCTCCCTGATCGACTGTCGATCGCTTCAGATCACTCAGATTCCGTTGCCAGCTAAGGCAGCGATTGCGGTGCTCGACTCGGGAACCCGGCGTCAACTCGTCTCATCGGAATACAACGAGCGACGAGCGGCCTGCGAACGGGCGGCGGATTTTCTTGGCGTAGACAAGCTCCGTGACGCCGATCTAGACATGCTGGATTGCTCTTTGCTCGCTCCGCCCGACAGCCGGCGAGCCCGTCATGTCATCACCGAGAACGCGCGCACCCTCGAGTTCGCTCAAGCGATCGGCCAGGGTGAGCT
>JBOGEW010000190.1:0-9266 GCA_050742075.1 Acidimicrobiia bacterium | reverse complement strand
CCACGTAATCGAGCTAGAGATGTCTCGAGGAGGAAACTGAGATGCCAGGCACACCATTCTCGGCCACGGTTCGCCAGGAGGACGGCGGCACGGTGATCGATTTGGTCGGCGACATTGACCGCAATGCCAGCGACCAACTCATCTCCGCTTACCAGCAGGCCGTAGCCGAGCGGGCTACGGGGGCGGTCGTGCTCAGCTTCCGCGATGTCGACTACATCAACTCAACCGGAATAGCTGTGATCGTGACCTTGTTGGCCAAAGCGCGGGCGGAGGGTCGATCTTTGCGAGCGTGGGGGCTGAGCCCGCATTACCAGGAGATCTTCCAGATCACGCGATTGGCCGACTTCATGACCATTTACGAAACGGAACCACAGGCGCTATCAGTCAGCTAGCCCTGCACGAGGAGGAACCTAAAAATGCCAGAGTCCAGGATCGCAATGTCGGTCAGGGCACCAAAGCAAGAAGTCCGCGTTATCGACATCGCAGGCGAATTGACGGCCTTCGGCGAAGGGGTGCTGACGGAGGCGTACGAGGACGCCGATCGCCCAGGGGTCAAGTCGGTGTTGCTCAATTTCGAGAAGCTCGACTACATGAATTCAGGAGGTATTGGGCTCCTCGTCACCACCCTTATCCGGGCCCAGCGCAAGGGTCAGTCCCTTGGGGCTTATGGCCTGAGTGACCACTACCGCGAGATCTTTTCACTTACCCGCCTCGACGAGGCGATCGGAATCTACGAGAACGAGGCCGCAGCCCTCGCCACGACCTGAGGAAGAAACACAATGGACCAACGCAGAGACGACGCCAACTGGTCGCCACCTCGCCAGCATCTCGAGATCGGTGACTCGCCCGCAAATTTCAACACCGGGCGAGTTCAGGGCCGCCGCCTTACCGGACCGCAGCAGGGGTTCGGCCAGCTCTGGCAGAAGACCTACAAGGTGGGGATTCCAAACAAGACCCCCCAACAGGTCATCGCCACCTGGAAAGCAGAGTACGGAAGGTTCTGGCCGTCCAACTCCCGGTTTTACGCGCCGGTCACGGGCATCAAACCGGGCGAGGTGGGACTGATCAAGTCGAATCAGGGTCCAGTCCCGCTCTCGACCGGTGTTCTGGTTCTCTATTCGGATGACACGTCGTTCAGCTACATGACCCCAGAAGGCCATCCCTTCGCCGGCTTCATCACCTTCAGTGCATACGAGGATGAAGCAACGGGAACGATCGCTCAGGCGCAGCTTTTGATCCGCACTAATGATCCGCTGTACGAAGCTGGCATGATCGCCTTTGGCAGCCGGGCAGAGAACAAAATGTGGCAACACACGCTGCGCTCACTGGCCGACTACCTGGGATCGAGCGCGCCCATCGACACCTCGATCGTCCGCGTGGACCGCAAGCGCCTGTGGAAGAATTTCCGCAATGTCCGTTACAACGGCGCCCTGCCCTGGGTTCGTAGGGCTCGACCCTGAACGATTCTTGCGTAAAAACCCCCGGGGAAAAGAGCGCCAGGTTACGCAAGAACGAAGGAGTAGACCGAGGCGGATCCATGCGATATCACGGCTGAGTGACCGATCGCGCCGACGGCCGTCTCGTCGAACTTGCCCAGAGACGTTTTGGAGTTGCTACTTGGGATGAAGCGCGCCAATCAGGGCTAACCGATCGCCAGATCGAACGTCGCATCCGGCACGGCGCCATTCACCAGCCGGCACCTGGTGCATTGGTCGTTGGAGCCGCGCCTAGGACGTGGGAACAAGACGTCGCTGTTGCCGTGCTCTCTTCGGGAGAAGGTGCGGCAGCTTCTCACATGACAGCTGCGGCACTCTGGGGAATGCTCAATACCTCTGGCGGAAGAGTGGATGTTGTCGTTCCTCGATGGGACCGCAATCATCGAAAATTCATCGTTCACGAGTCCTTGGACCTCATCTCGACTGATGTGAGGGTTCACCGCGGCATACAGATCACGACCGCCGCCCGGACAGTCGTTGACTGCGGCGCTGTTTTCCGATCGGCGGTGCCGGAGATTTTCAAACGAGGTGAACGGCTAGGCCTGGTCGATGCCGAATCCGTTGGAATGGTCGTAAAGAGAGTCGCCAAGCGCGGTAGATCAGGCGTTGGACCCGCTAAGGCCTTGTTGAGAAACCTTCGCCTCGCTCCTGACAGCACCGAGAGTTGGGCGGAAGACATTTACTTACGCGTTTCGCGAGAAGCCGGCTTCCCCGAGCCAATCCAACAGCATGAGATCAAGACCATCGACGGATGGTTTATCTGCCGGTGCGATTTCGCCTATCCCGAGGTACGGCTGGCCATCTTCATCGATGGGTTTGCTTATCACAGCGACCAACAGGCCTTTCAGACCGACCGCGTCCAGGGCAACGAGCTCAGCTTGATCGGCTGGCGTTACCTACGGTTCACGTATTTGGACCTGACCCAGCGGCCTCAGTACATGATCCAACAGGTCCGCTCCGCTCTCAGCTCCATTCTTGCGTAAAAACCCCCGGGAAAAAGGGCGCCACGTTACGCAAGAATGGAAAGAGGTGGCTAGCCGGCGAGGATGAAGAGGCCGAGACCGGTCAAGAGAACCATCAGAACCAGCATGGCGTACTGGGAGCGGACCGCCCCGATTCCCTTGAAGTCGGCCAACGCGCGATCGTGCGCCAGGACCACACCGGCGATGTGACCGGCGATGATCGTCGCCAGTTGGATGTACCAGACTGGAATGGCCCCGAGAAAGAAATCGATTTTGTAGTCCCGGGCTCCGAAGAGGTCCCAACCCAGCCCGAAGGGATCGGCTGCGGCGGAGATGATGCTTTGCCCCTCGAAGATGATGAGCGTGAAGTAGTGGGCAAAGCTGTAGGCAAAGGCGATCGGAACCAGCGTATGGGCAAATCGGGAGGCGACCCTATGCGCGGTGATTTGTGAATCTCCCGATAGTCGAGCTGCCGCCCAACAGGCCAGGTAATAGGCGCCGCCCACCAGAAGACAGGACATAACCAAATACACAGTCCGGCCCCCGATCGACATGCCGAAGCTGCCCGTGACCTCTTCGTAGCCAACCGTGTTGGAGAGACCGTCGAAGCTGACGGTGGCGATCATCACCACCAGCAGAGCTGCCAGTCCTTTCCACGCCGGAAGAGCGGTGAGGGCGCGGAGCCACCCGCGACGAACCAGACGGCCGTCGGGATTCCGGCCCCACGGTCCGATGCTCGAAAAGAGCCTGTTGTATGGGGTGAATATGTCAAAGCTGGCTAAGGCCGACTCCCGCCCGTAACGGGCCGTGAGGGCGATCAAGTACATCGAATAAACCAGAGCGGCAATGGCGATAGTGCTGGGAAGGGCGCTATCGGGATAGACGAGTTCGAGCCAGGCAAACCCCACCAGGCCCACCGCTGCGGGCCAGACCCCGAGCCTTTCGATCGGCCGGTTCGACTCGCGCTCACCGATTCCGATGAAGCGACAGAGGGTCCGCCAGGGGTTGACACCGGAATAGAGATTGCCGAGGACCACCGAGGCGAACGGCACCACTAGCCAGAAGAAAACCCAAAGCAATACCGGGGCGATGTTGCGATTTCCGGTCGAGTCCCGTCCTGTTACCAGGGCCGAAACTCCACCGAGCATTGCCAGCAACAGTCCGGCGATGCCGATCCAACGAAGCACCGCTATGGGGGGGCGGACCTCCTGGACTACGCCCTGGGGACCACCCTGCAGCCGCGGCGTCGTCCATAGGGCGGCAAGGGCGACGAAGGTTACGATCAGGACGACTGCCGCTCCAGCCGCGAAGTACGTGACGGGGACCGGGAGATCGAGCCGACCACCGATGCCGTGACCGAGGAATGGGATGCGACTCATGATCGAGTCAAGGGGTGACCTCGATATTCACCAACCCGAGGTGATTCGCCTCCAGCTCTACTTCGAAGATCCCGGTGGCATCGGCGACGAACTCGACCACCACCACCTCGCCCGGCACGGTCATGAAAAACAGGTCGTATCCATGAACATGGATCTCATCGGCGACATCAGCCTCGACTTCGAAAAGAACCATCCGGCCCTGCTGGACGCTGATCGTGTCCGGTCCTTCGACCTTGGCGCCCCCCTCGACCCGCACAAGTGGAATCCGTACTTCGGTGGTGGTCGTAGCCGGTGCGACGGTGGTCGTCGGAGCAGCGGTCGAGGTCGTTGCCTCGCCGGTGCTGGTTGAGGCAGGCTCGGTCGTGGTCGTGTTCAGGGTGGTTTCGGTCGTCCCTCCAGCGCAGGCCGTCAGTAGAAGGGCCGTACAAAAGAGAGATCTCAGGTTCATTTTCGCGAGCCTATGGGAACTACGAGGGATACTCGTAACCGAGCACGTCGGTCCAACTATTCTCAAACGCAGGAGGTATGGGATGAAGAAGCTACTGCTGATCCTGACGGTTGCCGGGATTGCTTTCGTCGCTTGGCGCTACTTCTCGAACGAACCGATCTGAACTAGCCGGTCTCGGCTATCAGGAATTTCTCGATTCGTTGGGCGAGCAGTTCGGCGTGCGACCAGGGCATTTCATGATGCCCGCCAATCACCTCAAAAGTTTCAGCACCCTTGATTAAACGCGCCATCTCCCGCTGCCACCTAGCGGGGATGAGTTGGTCCCTGGTCGGAATTACGACCAGGGTGGGGACGCCGATCTGCCCTAGCCAGGGACGGGAATCGAAACGAAGTAACGCCCGGCTGGCCTCGGCGCCCGCGTCGGGGTCGCGGCGATGGGTTTCTTCCCACAACCAGCGACCGTGCTCTGGGGCGACGGCCCCGGTGGCGAGCAAGTAGCCGGTCCGGACCTCGGGTGTTCCGGTGCCGGTGGCTCGTTCCCAGCCCCGGGTAAGAAGCGTGCCCAATTGGCGCGCCTCTCGCCAGCCCCGAGGGTGGTGCGACAAGGTCGCTACCAGGACCAGCCTGCTCACCAACTGAGGATGGCGGTAGGTCAGAGCCTGAGCGATCGCCCCACCCATTGAGTAACCGACCGCTGCCACTGGACCGGTTTCGAGCTGGTCGAGGATCGTGGCAATGTCATCCGCCAAGTCTTCGATCTCGAACCGTTCTTTCTCCGGCACCGACAGCCCGTGGGAGCGATTATCGATCATCAGCAGGCGAAACCGATCCGCTAGGAGCGGAGCCACCTTGTACCACTCCGCCATCGACGAACCAGCCAGACCATGAATGAGAACCACCGGCGGGCCGTCAACGGGACCAACCTCTCGGACCGAAAGCTCGCGGTCACCGGCGAAAATGGTGCGGGCGGGCACTCGCCAGGGATGTTTTTGGGCCCGGCCCCAGGGCAGCGGTAGCACGGGCCCGAACAGCCGCCACAAAGCGGCGGCGGCCAGGCCCCATCTGACCGATCTCACGCTGGTGATCCTGTCAAGGGCCCGACCGCGAAGACGTGATCTTCGACGGGCCTTCCTTCGATCAGATGCTCGTTGATGATGCGTTCCATCACCGGGACCGTAACGTTGTGATACCAGGTCCCCTCCGGGTAGACCACAGCGATCGGACCACTCTCGCAAATACGAAGGCAATCGACCTTGCTCCGCAGCACCCTGCCCCCACCCGGTGGTACCGGGAAGGGATCAACCCCGGGTTTTCCTCCCCAGGGGGGTGGGGCCGAGGCGAGATTCAGTTCCTTGAGCCGTCCTTTGAGATAGCGCCACACCTCGGAGGTCACCTCGTAGGAAGCACATTTCGGGTTCTTTTGCTCGGCGCAGAGGAACAAATGACGCTCGACCGCCCCGATCGAGAGGGCCGAGGCAACGTAGGCGAGTCGCTCGGCGGGGTCCATGCGGTCGAATCTAAATCCCTTGACGGATCAAACGCGATTCGTCTACGTTGCCGCCTGCACGTAACGCCCCGAGTAACGAAAGGAGGTGCCCACACATGAACGGATCGACCAGCGCGGGCACTGAGCCCGTTGCCGGGGAAATGCTCCTCGGCTAGCTGCAACCACTGCCCCTGCATAGGGGTTCATCTATTGAGCGCGACCAGAGTCGCAAAGGAGCACCTCAAATGTACGCCGACAATTTCTCTCAGGTGGCGCAGGCCATCAACGAGCATCGATATCCCCGCTCTATTCGCCGTCGGATTCGCGATGACGGCTTCTGGAGTAGGCCCAATCACCGAAGGCGAAGGGACAAGCAAGAGCGGCCCCGACCGCGATCGAAAGCGGCCTAGGACGGCACTGACGAGCGGGCCTTCGATGGAAGGTCCGCTCGTTCTGTGGGCTGTAACCGTCGGTTTTCGTGGGCTAACAACCCTGGGTTCGCAAAAGGCTTGTCACCGCCCCTCCTTACACTCCCCTCCGTGCCCCCGTTCAAGGTTCGTTCGGATTTCGACCCGGCCGGCGATCAGCCCAAGGCAATCGCCGCTTTGGCCGAGGGGATCAACCGCGGAGACCGGTTTCAAACCCTGCTCGGCATCACCGGTTCGGGAAAGTCCGCCACTATCGCCTGGACCATCGAGGCGGTTCAGCGACCCACCATCGTCATCGCTCCCAACAAGGCCCTTGCTGCCCAGCTCGCCAACGAGTTCCGCCAGTTTTTCCCCGACAACCGGGTCGAGTACTTCGTCTCTTATTACGACTATTACCAGCCCGAGGCGTACATCCCTTCGACCGACACCTATATCGAGAAGGATGCCACCGTCAACGATGAGATCGATCGCCTGCGCCACTCGGCGACATCCGCGCTCCTGGTTCGCGACGACGTGATCATCGTTGCCTCGGTTTCGTGCATTTACGGCCTGGGCTCCCCTGAGCAGTATGAGGGTCAGCTCCTACGGTTATTCCGCAACGTTCAATATCCCATGGGCGATGCCATCCGGCGGTTGGTCGACATCGGCTACGAGCGCAACGAAGTGAATCTCATCAGAGGCAAGTTCCGAGTCAAGGGCGACACCCTCGAAGTGATGCCGGCCTACGAGGAGACGGTCGTGCGCTTCTCGTACTTCGGTGACGAAGTGGAGAAGATTCTGCGGATGAACCCCATCACCGGAGAGGTGATCGAGGATCTTTCCGAGGTCGTGATCTTTCCTGCCACTCACTACGTGACCGAACGCGAGCGGCTGCTGAAGGCAACATTGCAAATCGAAGAAGAGCTGGCCTCGCGCCTCTCCGAGCTCGAAAGCAAAAGCAAGCTGCTGGAAGCTCAGCGCCTGCGGATGCGAACCCAGTACGACCTGGAGATGATCCGCGAAGTTGGCTTTTGCACCGGAATCGAGAACTACTCGCGCTATCTCGATGGGCGGTCCGCCGGTGAACCTCCATATACCCTCCTCGACTACTTCCCCGACAACTACCTCACCATCATCGATGAGTCCCATGTCACCGTCCCCCAGATTGGCGGCCAGTACGAGGGGGATCACAGTCGCAAGCAAATGCTGGTCGAACATGGCTTTCGCCTTCCCTCGGCCATGGACAATCGGCCCCTGCGATTCGACGAGTGGCTCGACAAGGCCAATCAGATTGTCTTCCTCTCAGCCACCCCGTCCGAATTCGAACTGACCCGCTCCAGTCAGGTGGTGGAACAAATCGCCCGCCCGACCGGTCTCGTCGATCCCGAAGTCGTCGTCCGGCCCACCAAGGGGCAGATCGACGATCTGTTGGAGGAGATCCGCCAGCGAGCGTTGGCCGACCAGCGGATCCTCGTCACCACTCTCACCAAGAAGATGGCCGAAGACCTCACCGATTACCTCCTTGAGATGGGAGTTAGGGCGCGCTACCTCCACTCCGAGATCGACACCTTGGAAAGAATCTCGATTCTGCGCGAGCTTCGACTGGGCGAGTTCGACGTCCTGGTCGGGATCAACCTGCTGCGGGAGGGGCTCGACCTGCCGGAGGTTTCGCTGGTGGCCATCCTCGACGCCGACAAGGAAGGCTTTCTCCGCTCCCAGACCTCTCTCATCCAGATCATCGGGCGAGCGGCGCGCAATGTGGATGGCCAAGTGATCATGTATGCGGACCAGATCACCAGGTCGATGCAGCAAGCGATCAACGAAACCAATCGCCGCCGTCGTCTGCAAGAGGAGTACAACGAGGAGCAGGGGATCGATCCTCAAACCATCCGCAAGAAAGTGTCCGACATCCTCGACCTGGTTGCCACCGAGCCCACCCCGGGCGATCGTCGCCGGCGGGAACTGACCCAGCGCGAGCCGCTCAACCTTGAGGGCGACGACCTCACCCGATTGATCATGTCCCTCGAAGATGAGATGCATCAGGCGGCCAAGGAGCTTCGTTTCGAGTACGCCGCCCGGCTGCGCGATGAGGTCAACGACCTCAAGCGCGAGCTTCGACAGATCACGTCGGCGGTTGGTTGACCGGCCTGGCAAACACCAGCCCCGTTTATCCTTAGCTAATGACAGAAGAGACGACCTGGCTTACGCCTTCGGCTTTCGAAAAGCTGTCGGCCGAGCTCGAGGATCTCAAGACGAACGGTCGTCGGGGCATAGAAATGCGGCTTTCGGAGGCTCGCGCCCACGGTGATTTGCGGGAGAACGGCGATTACGACGCCGCCAAGAACGATCAGGGCCTGATGGAAGCTCGCATCAGGCAACTAGAGGCGGTTCTGGCCCAGGCCCAGGTGGAGGAACCGACCAACGACGGCTCGGTGCAAATCGGCTCGGTCGTGACAGTGGTCGATTCCGAAGGCGACGAGTCGGAGTACTTCGTCGCCGATCCTGAGAACCGCGAGCCTGGCTTTCTCCTCGCCTCCCCGGCGGGTCCGCTTGGACAGGCTTTGATCGGCGCTCGAAAGGGTGAGCAGGTCACTTACCAGGCGCCGGGGGGCACCTTCACGGTGACGGTGAAAGCCGTTCGCCCCTTCCAAACCTGAGCCTTCGAGGGAAATAGCCTGAGGGGGTGAAGCTCCGCCTCCGCAGTCCCCGCCAGCTAGCCCGCCTGCTCCTGACTCAGGCACGCCGGCAACCCGAAGCAGTCGAGGAATATCTCGATGCGCACGGGGAGGAGTGGGAAGCACTGGCTGCTCTCGCCCCCGGTGCTGCAGCCGCCATCCTCGGCGAGCTCGACGAAGACGCCCTCTCGGAACTGATCAGCGATCTCGAGGCGCCGGAAGCGGCCGAGGTGCTTTCCGAGCTGCATATCGAGGTGGCCGCCGATCTACTCGAGGATCTTCCGCTGGCAGAAGCAGTGGCGCTCCTCGGGGAGATGACTCCTGAAGACGCGGCCGACGTGCTGAGCGAAGTCTCCGATGAAGCCGCCGAGTCGTTGATCGACCTCCTCCCGAAGGAGGCAGCCTCCGAGGTC
>JBOGEW010000189.1:0-11598 GCA_050742075.1 Acidimicrobiia bacterium | reverse complement strand
AAGGCCTCGATCAGCCGTTCCGGGCGGTATTCATCCGCGCCCCTTGGGTGGCAAAAGTCGGGGAAGGGGTCGACGTGCTCGCCACGGTCGACGACCACCCGGTGATGGTTCGCCAGAACAATCTCCTAGCTAGCTCGTTCCATCCAGAACTCACTGGCGACGACCGCATCCATCGCCTATTCCTCGGGAGTGTCTGAACCTCCCACCGCGAAAGGAACGACCTAGTGGCGCGCCGCGGTAATCAAAGCTGGGCCGGTTTGCTTCTGGTTATGAGTACCGCAGCCCCGAACAGGAGCAGCACGAGCAGAAATGCCAAATTCGAGAATTCGATCCGCAGGTCGGGCGCGAGAGCTCCAACGGAGGCCCCAACGAAGAGACTGAGACCAAGCGTCCCGATCGCGCTACCGCGGGCGACACCGGCAAGCTCTCCGACCAGGGCGATGATTCCGGGGACAACTACTGCGATTCCGGCAACAAATATCACGCTCGCTGCGACCAGCGCTGCCAGCAATCCAGCGGCCAAGCCTTCGGCAGCGAGGCCGACAGCGGCGAGCACGAACCCCGCGGCGGTAACCCGTCTGGGGCCGATGCGTCCGATCAGGCGCCCGGCCAGCGGTGACAGCATCATGGCCGGCAACCCGGCCAGCCTGACGAACAACACGTCGGTCCCTTCCAATGCGTATCGATCAAGAAGCAGCGGACCCAATGTGGCATACATCGCCACAAAACTGCCGAGAACCGTCAAGGCGGCCAAGTAAACGGATATCAGCTCGCGACGTCGAGCGAGGGTTACAAGGCTCCGGTAGGTTTCGCTGAGGGGCAACGGGGTGACCTCGTTCGACCTGCGATCGATGACGGCGGCAATCGCTAATGCAGCGAGAAACAAGGCCGGCGCTCCAAGGAGGAAAACCCACTGCCACCCCAGGGCTGACGCCACTCCTTGGGCATACACCTGACCAAGAATTCCTGCCACGAGGAATGCAGTGGAGATGGCTCCTATTCCGGGGGCGCGGGCGCTTTGAGGAAATGCCTCCACCACATATGCCAAGGCCGCCGCTGGGAAACACGAAGCCAATAAGCCCTGCACGGCTCGTAGCGCTGCTAGGGCCGGGAGGGTGGAGACGACAGCCAATACGGCGGTGGCGACCGCCAGCGCCAACAGGCCCGGCACCAGGATCGCCTTGCGGCCGTAGCGATCGGAGAGGGGCCCCCAAATCAAGAAACCCACGGCGTAGGCCAGGCTATAGCTCGTTCCCAAAGCGGCCGACGTGCCATCAATGACAAGGGCGTCAGCCACCACCGGAGCCAGTGGAATCGCTACGTAAAGCTGGATCAAGACGAGGAGTGCGGCGAACACCAAGGCACTGAGCTGAACCCAAACCGGTCGCGGTCGCCGACTGTCGCTCGCGGTGCCATCCGTCATGGGTGTTACGGGACTCTCCAGATCCGATGCCTAATTGTCGGAAGCTAGCCCGACGGGGTCGAGCTGGAGGGCGTGGGGAGTAGTTGAATGGTCGACATGTCCGGTCACTCCAAATGGGCGACGATCAAGCGCAAGAAAGCGGCCAACGATTCCAAGCGGGGGAAGCTCTTTGCCAAGCTGATCCGTCAGATCGAGATCTCGGCTCGAGATGGCGGCGGGGACATCGGTGGCAACGCGACACTGGCGGCCGCGGTGGCCAAGGCGAGAGCTTCGGCGGTGCCGATGGACAACATCGAACGGGCAATCGCCCGGGCGACGGGAAGCGCCGACACCGCCAACTACGAGGAGATCTGGTACGAGGGCTATGCCCCGGGTGGGGTTGCCTTGATGGTCCAGGTTCTCACCGACAACCGGAACCGCGCTGCCTCCGAAGTCCGATCGGCCTTCGCCCGCAATAACGGCAATCTGGGGGAGCCGGGGTCGGTTGGCTACCTGTTTGCCCGCAAGGGCTACATCGAAGTGGTCGGAAGCGAAGACGATGTCCTGCTGGCTGCCCTTGACGCCGGTGCCGAGGATGTCCGAGCCGGTGAGGGCGTCGTGGAAGTCGTGACGTCGCCGACTGAGTTGGTTGCTGTTCAGCGGGCACTCGAAAAAAGTGGCTTCAAGGTGGAGGTCGCCGAACTGACTCAAGAGCCCAAGACGGCTGTCGCGGTCGACGGGGCGACGGCTGGCAAGGTCTTGCGCTTGGTCGAAGCCCTCGAGGACCTCGATGACGTGCAGATGGTCTACGCCAACTACGAGATCCCTGACGAGGTGTTGGCCTCGCTCGCTGGCTAGGGATGATCCCCGGCCGGCGGGCAAAGCGGACTACCCTCCGTACACATGTTCGTGTTGGGGATCGATCCCGGGCTGACCACGACCGGGTACGGTTTGGTTCGCCGAGGCCGTTCGCTGGAGGCGATCTCGGCGGGGGTGATCCGGACTGATCCGAGCCGATCGCTCGGCGATCGTTTGTTGGAGTTGCACACCGGTATCGCCAGTCTGATCAAGGAGCATGAGCCCGACGCGGTGGCCATCGAAACGATGTTCACCAATCGGAACCTGCAAACCGCTGCTGCGGTGGGGCGGGCCGCCGGGGTTGCGATCCTCGCTGCCGCCCAGCAACAGCTGCCCGTCTTCGAGTACGTGCCGACGATCGTCAAGTCGGCAATAACCGGAGACGGGTCCGCCGACAAACGGATGGTGGCGACCATGGTCGGTAAGCGGCTCGGGATTGCACCACCGTCGCCGGCCGATGCCGCCGATGGCCTGGCAGTAGCCATCTGTCACCTGCAATCGTTACGCGTTAGTACGGATCTGGCGGGTGCCAAGCGATGATCGGGCGGTTACGAGGAACTCTTGTTGGACGGAATCGAAACGGGGTCACCGTCGATGTGGCCGGCGTTGGTTACGAGGCCATCACTACCCCGCGGACACAGTCGGCCCTACCCGGAATCGGAGAAGAGGTCGTAATTCACACCCACCTCCATGGGAGAGAAGACGGGATCACGCTCTATGGCTTTGCCGCCGAAGCGGAGCGCGACTTGTTCCGGGTTCTCATCACCGCGTCGGGTCTCGGACCCAAACTGGGCCAGGCCATCCTCGGAGTGCTTTCACCGACGGAGGTGCGGAGAGCCATTGCCACCGAGGACATCGACGCCCTCGTGGTGGTGCCCGGCGTGGGTCGCCGCTCGGCGCAGAAGCTGGTGCTCGAGCTCAAACCCAAGCTCGACGAGGAGGAAGCATCGGTTGTTTCCGGGCCAGGTTCTGGTGCCGAGCTGCGCCAGGCGCTGGAAGGGCTCGGATATACCCCGACCGAAGTACGCGAAGCGGTGGCCGGAATCGACCGCGAGCTGTCGGTGGCTGAGCAGATTCGATCAGCCCTCCAGCTCCTGAGCCGCCGGTGAGAGGGCGATCATGAGAGAGGATTCGATCCTGAATCCGTCCTTGGTCGAAGATGATCTCCACCTCCGGCCCCGATCCCTTGACGACTTCGTCGGCCAGGAAGCGGTCAAGGAACGGTTGCGCATAGCCGTCGAGGCTGCACGGACTCAGGGGCGGCCTCTCGATCATGTCTTGCTTTCGGGGCCCCCCGGTTTGGGAAAGACCACGCTGGCCGGAATCATTGCCGCCGAGACGGGTTCCGAATTTCGCATCACGTCTGGGCCGGCCCTCGAACGACCGGGCGATCTGGCGTCGATCATTTCCAACCTTGACCACGGCGCGGTCTTCTTCATCGACGAGATTCATCGGCTGCCGCGAGCAGTCGAAGAGATTCTCTACCCGGCGATGGAGGACTTCCAGCTCGACATCGTATTGGGGAAAGGCCCGGCGGCGCAGTCGATTCGCCTCGACCTGCCCAGATTCACGTTGGTAGGGGCGACGACCCGCAAGGGCAAGGTGACCGCGCCCCTGCGAGACCGCTTCGGGATCGAGGACCGTCTCGACTACTACACCGAAGACGAATTGACCGTGATCATCAATCGCTCCGCCCGCATACTCGAGGTCAAGGTCGACGAGGAGGCCGCCCAGTTGATTGCCAGCCGCAGCCGGGCAACTCCTCGCATCGCCAACCGTCTCCTGGCCAGGATTCGCGACTTCGCAGTGGCCCGAGCGGATGGGCGGGCCGATGTCGACACCACCCTGCGGGCTTTGCAAACCTACGAGGTCGACGACCTCGGCCTCGACAAGGTCGATCGCTCGATTCTTCGCTCGATCATCGAGAAGTTCGGTGGGGGACCAGTCGGCCTCACGACGCTGGCAATCGCGGTTGGCGAGGAGCCCGAGACAGTGGAAGACGCCTACGAGCCGTTTCTCCTCCAGACCGGGTTATTGCAGCGGACGCCACGGGGACGGATGGCCACCGAAATGGCATACCGCCACCTGAGCATCGTCCGCTCAGACGAGCATCAACCCCGGTTGCTCTGAACTAACTCGTTCTGTGGGCTGGAGACGTCGGTTTTGCCGGCTAGCAACCCAGGGTTCGCAGATGGTCAGAATGGCCGGGAGTTGCGAACCTCAGAATTTGACTATGAGCTGGCGCCGGAGAGGATCGCCCAGGTGCCGGTCGAGCCCAGAGATAGCTCCCGTTTGCTCGACACCCGTGACCACTCGGATCACCGCTTTGCCGATCTTGCGGACCTGTTAGAACCGGGCGACGTCGTCGTCGTCAACCGCAGCCGGGTGAGAGCGGCGCGGCTGGGAGGAGTCAAGACCGCCACCGGCGGCAAGGTGGAGGCTCTCCTGCTCGGTCCTCTCACCGATGATCGCTGGAGGGCGATGATCCGTCCGGCGCGGAGGCTACGCGCGGGCACCACCCTCGAATTTGGTCCGATCACTGCGATCGTCGAGGAGCGTCCGACGGAGGGGGTCGCCATTCTCCATCTGATGGCGGAGGGTGATCTTGAAGAGGCCATCGCCAGGGTCGGAACCGTCCCGCTCCCGCCCTACATCGCCGCCGATCTGGCGGACCCCGAGCGCTATCAAACCATCTTCGCTCGGGAGATCGGCTCGGCGGCAGCGCCGACTGCCGGCCTTCACTTCACCGAAGAAGTGGTGGCTCGACTGCAGGAGCGAAGAGTCGAGACAGTCGCGGTTGAGCTGCGCGTCGGCCTCGACACGTTCCGGCCGATCTCAACCGACCAGATCGAGGATCACCAGATTCATTCGGAGGAGTTCTCCATCCCCGAGTCCACCCGACAGGCGATCAAGGAGTGCCGGGGAAGGGTGGTAGCGGTGGGAACGACTGTGGTACGGGCCCTGGAAAGCGATCCCGAGCAGTCGAGCACCAGTCTTTTCATCAGCCCTGGCTTCGAGTTCAAGACCGTCGACTTATTGGTCACCAACTTTCACCTCCCGCGCACGAGCCTTCTGGTTTTACTAGCGGCTTTCATGGGTTCGGCCTGGCGCGAGACGTATGAAATCGCGATGAAACGGAACTATCGATTCGCTTCGTTCGGTGACGCGATGCTGGCCGAGCGGCGATGATTCCGGGCGCCTGGTTGGCGGGGGCGACTGATGGACGGGCCAGGACCGGCATTCTGACGACTGCTCACGGCGAGGTCGCCACTCCTTGTTTCATGCCGGTCGGAACCCGGGCCGCGGTGAGAGCGGTTGATACCGACGATCTCGAAACGGTCGGCGCCGACATGATCCTGGCCAACACCTATCACCTCATGCTCCGCCCCGGAGCCGAGACCGTTGCCCGCTTGGGAGGGCTGCACGGCTTCTGGGGATGGGAGCGGCCAATCCTGACGGACTCGGGCGGGTACCAGATTTACTCGCTGACTCCCCGAATCACCGAAGAGGGTGCCCGCTTTCGTTCGACCTACGACGGAACCCTGGTCGATCTCAGCCCCGAGGCGGCGATTCGTATTCAGGAGCAACTCGGCGCCGATATCGCGATGGCTCTCGATGTGTGCATTGGACTTCCCGCCAATCGAGGTCAGATCGAGGCGGCCATGACCCTGAGCTTGGGATGGGGCGATCGTTGTCTGGCCATACACCGGCGGGAAGACCAGGCCCTCTTTGGGATAGTGCAAGGGGGTTCGGACCCCGAGATGCGGGCGGAGAGTGCAGCCCGGACCGCGGCCCAGGGATTTGTCGGATTCGGGATTGGCGGGCTCTCGGTGGGGGAGAACCCGAGCGAGCGAGCAATCGCCCTCGAGGCCGTCATGCCCCAACTCCCGGCCGACAAGGCGAGATATGTGATGGGGCTGGGCGATCCAATCGGCGTGCTCGAGGCAATGGCGCAAGGCGCCGATCTTTTCGACTGCGTCTGGCCGACCCGGCTAGCCCGCCACGGCCGAGTCCTCACCAGCAAGGGCGATTACAACCTTCGGCGGGCCGAGAACTCAGTTGATGATCGACCCCTCGATCCCAACTGCGGGTGCCACACCTGCCAGCACCACCATCGGGCCTATCTCCGCCACTTGCTGATCACCAACGAGCTCACTGGGTTCCGACTGACATCAATCCACAATCTGACCTACACAATGACGCTGATGGAAGGTGCCCGCGGCGCCATCGAGGCCGGGACCTTTGCCGAGTTCCTCGGTCAAGCCAGGGAAAATCGACTGATGGCCGAGAACCTGAGGTCGTCCTAGTGGAGGAAAGGCAGCCGCAAGGACCGAAGTTGGATTGGAATTCGGCATACGTCGACAACTGGGCACCGTGGGATCTAGGGCGCCCACAGCCGGTGTGGATCGATCTCGTCGACCAAGTCAGGGCACCGGTTCTGGACAGCGGCTGTGGTTCCGGCGAGCACTCCCTCCTCCTGGCGGAGCAGGGTCTGGAGGTCCTCGGGATCGATGTCTCCCCGCGAGCCATCGAACTGGCGAGGGAAAAGGCAGCCCGGCGGGGACTAGATGCCGAGTTCCAGGTTGGAGACGTGCTTGCCCTCGATCGCCTAAAAAGGAGGTTCGCGACGGTGATCGACTCTGCCGTGTTCCATGTCTTCGACGATGTCGACCGGGCCCGGTATGTCAAGAGCCTCGCTTCGGTCCTCGATCCCGGTGGCGTTCTCTTTCTGCTGGCTTTCTCGGAGCACTCGCCGGGCGAAGAAGGACCCCGGCGAGTAACCCAGGCGGAGTTACGGGGAGCCTTTGCGAACGGCTGGGAGGTGCAACGCATCGAGCCGGCCTTGATCGAAGTGCGGGAAGATTACGCACTCGATCCTGCCCGGGCATGGCTGGCCCGCATCGTCAAAACTCCGGCCGAGGGGGTTGACAACTTAGTTTTTACCAGGGGGTCTGGCTAAGCTCGCCCGGCTTCCCTTCCCTGTTTCCAAATTCCGAGGTTTGTCCCATTGACTCCTGAACCGCTGCTCCTCTCGACCGCGCCCTCCGCCGGCAGTCCCGTGGGCAGCTTCGTCTTTCTGGCGGTGATGCTGGCCGTCTTTTATTTCCTGATCCTCCGTCCGCAGCGAGCACGAGCGAGGGCCCAGCAGAACCTCAGCGCAACCTTGAGCGTTGGTGACCGCGTGCAGACGATTGGCGGCATTCAAGGGATCGTGCGCTCTCTCGACGACGATTCGGCAGTGATCGAGGTCGAACAGGGCCGGATCCGGGTAGCTCGCCGAGCAATCAGCAGCAAGCTCGAACCGAAGGAGTAACCGGGTTGCGCCGGCGGCTGATCGGGCTCGCGCTCGTCCTCTTGATCGCGTGGGGTGGGCTGGCGGCGCTGGTCGCCGAGGGCATTCTCCCCAAGCTCGGCCTCGACTTGCAGGGCGGAACCTCGGTGGTCCTCACCGCTCCTCCCGGCACCGATGAGGATGTCCTGGCGCAGGCGGTCGAGATCATGAGGCGGCGAATAGAAGATGTCGGGGGGGTGCAGGAGCCTGATATCGCCATCTCCGGCGGAAACACAGTGCTCGTCCAGCTTCCCGGGGTGGAAGACGAGGAGCGCGCCCTCGACGCGATCGGCCAAACCGGCCGGCTCTCCTTTCGCCCGGTGCTGGCGGCGACGCCGGGAAACGAAGGACCGCTGGTCACCACCACGACTAGCTCGACAAGCACCACTGCGGCCGATGGGGCGACCACGACGACCGGTGATGGGACGACCACTACACAGGCGACGACCACCACCGAGGCCCCCAGCAGCAGCACCACCCTTCCCCCGAACGTCGACCCCGAGACGGGTCTCACTCTCGTCGACGACCCCGCCCAGACTGCCTACCTGGCAGGCACGATCACGTCGGTCATCGGAGAGATCCCGGCCGTTCTCACGGTAGGTCCTGCCCAACTGGTGGGAAGCGATGTGGCCGATGCCGTACCGGGCTTCAACCCATCAAGCGCCCAGTGGGTCATCAATCTGGACCTCACCTCCGAGGGGGCGGAGAAATTCGCGGAGATGACCGCCGCCGCCGCCACCCAATCCCAGGGCAGTCCGCAACGACAGATCGCAATAGTTCTCGACGGAGAAGTCATCGCTTCTCCTGCAGTGGCCGCCGATGTCGGAGCCGAAGGCATCACCGGCGGGAGGGCGCTGATCACCTTTGGCGCTGCAACCACCGACGAGCAGGAAGCCAAGGACACCGCCGCCATCCTCCGCTATGGATCACTGCCGGTTGCCTTCGAGCGCTCGCAAGTCCAGAAAGTCTCCGCCACGCTTGGTTCCGATTCATTGCGGGCGGGTCTGATCGCCGGCTACATCGGTATGGGTTTGGTGGCGATTCTTCTTCTCGCCTACTACCGGGCGATGGGGGTGGTGGCGATCATCGGCATCACTGTCTTCGGAGGCTTGCTGATCTCGATCTTTGCTCTGCTCTCCCGTTTTCAGGGCTGGACCCTCACCCTGGCGGGGGTGACGGGGGTCATCATCGCCTTGGGAATCGCGGCCGACTCCTACATCGTCTACTTCGAGCGCATCAAAGAGGAGATCCGGGATGGCCGCAATGTCCGCTCGGCGGTCGATGAGGCTTTCCGCCATGCCTTTCGAACGATCCTGACCGCCGACACCGTTTCCATTCTTGGGGCGGGTCTGCTCTGGTTCCTCTCCGTCGGTCCGGTAAAGGGCTTCGCCCTCTCGCTGGGGCTCGCCACTCTGATCGACATCGTGGTGGCTCGCTCATTCACCCGGCGGGCCATCTATCTGCTGGCGCGCACGCCCCTGGGGGAGAACGGATGGCTCTCGATCAGAAGGACCTCCCAGT
This sequence comes from Acidimicrobiia bacterium, assembly GCA_050742075.1. GTDB lineage: Bacteria > Actinomycetota > Acidimicrobiia > Spongiisociales > ZC4RG35 > JACCTH01. Next base: position 2,485 of record JBOGEW010000189.1, on the reverse strand, counting down.
GAGTTTCTTGAAACGGATTTCGCGCGGGGAAACAAAGATCGACTTCGTCGGGAGGCGGCGTCTCTGGTTCCAGATCTCGGCCCTATTGATCCTGATCTCGCTCGGATTCGTAGTGTTCCGCGGACTCAACCTCGGCATCGAGTTTCGCGGGGGAACGACGATCAACGCCCCCAATCCCGCTGGTGCCACAATTGAAGACCTCCGGCAGCTCACCGATGAGGCCGCGGTAGAGGGGGCGGTGATCCAACTGGTCAACGATGGTCAGGGGATTCGTCTCCAAACTCCCGCCCTGGAACCTGAAGTCGAACGAGAACTAATCGAGGACGTCGCCGCCGTCACGGGAACCGAGCGGGCCGAGATCTCGCTCGATTCGATCGGGCCCAGTTTTGGGGCTTTGATCCTTCGCCAGTCACTGGTCGCCCTGGCGGCTTTCCTGGTGGCGGTCGCCCTGTTCATGAGTTGGCGACTCGAATGGAAAATGGCGGGCTCCGGACTGGCCGCGCTGGTACACGACATCATCATCACGGTCGGGGTCTATTCCATCACGTGGTTCGAGGTGACACCGGCGACGGTCATCGCCCTTCTCACCATCCTTGGCTACTCCCTTTACGACACAGTGGTGGTCTTCGACAAGGTGTCGGAGCTCGCCAACGAGGCCGGACCCAAGGAGCGCTACGACAACATCGTCAACCGGGCCATGAACCTGGTGCTAGGGCGTTCGCTCAATACCTCTCTCAGCTCACTGCTCCCGGTCGGGTCGATTCTCTTCGTCGGATCGGTGGTGTTCGGCGCCTCCTCCCTACGCGACTTTGCCCTGGCGCTCTTCGTCGGCCTCGCCGCCAGCACCTACTCCTCCATCTTCGTCGCGGCCCCGCTCCTGGCGGCGTGGAAGCTCGACGACCCTCAGATCGGCAACCGCCGGGCCAAGGTGGTGACCAGTGCCCGATCTCGCCCGAGCACCCGGCTCGCGAATCCTTCCCGCCCGCGCCCGGCGCCGCGGCCGCCGAAGGGCCGTCGCTAGCTACCTGCTCGGTAGAATCCCCGGGTGAATCTGTCCTCCCTCGTCAGGGACATCCCCGACTTTCCCGAACCGGGCATTGTCTTCAAGGACATCACGCCGGTTTTGGCCGATCACGCGGCGTTCACCGAGCTGGTAGCAGCCCTGGCCGAGCCCTATCGTCATCTCCCCATCGATAAAGTGGCAGGGATCGAGGCCCGCGGATTCACGCTGGCGACGCCGGTAGCCCTCCAGCTCGGTGCCGGCTTCGTCCCGCTGCGCAAGCCCGGCAAGCTCCCCTGGACGACGATCAATCAGTCTTACAAGCTCGAATACGGCACCGATGCCCTGGAGATGCATGTCGACGCGATCGAGGCGGGCGAGGGGGTGCTCATAGTCGACGATGTAATCGCTACCGGCGGCACCGCGGCCGCGGCAGTGAAACTGATCGAAAGAGCGGGCGGCAAGATCGCGGGCCTGGCCGTTTTCATCGAGCTGGGATTCCTCAACGGGCGGGCTGCCATCGATGGAGTTCCGTTTCATGCCCTCCTTCGCTACGACTGATCTTCCCGTGCTCGGCCTGATCGAAGCGGCTCACCGTCGCCACTTTCCCGAGGCCGATTTCAAGTTGGTCGAGGCCGCGTACCGGGTGGCCGAGAAGGCCCATCGGGGTCAGGTGCGCAAATCCGGCGACCCTTTCATTACCCACCCGGTGGCCGTCAGCGAAATCCTCGCTGAGTATGGACTCGACTCGACGACGCTGGCGGCCTCGCTGCTCCACGACACGGTCGAAGACACCAACCTCACTCTCGCCCAGATCGAGAAGCAATTCGGCCCCGAGGTCGCCCAGCTCATCGATGGAGTGACCAAGCTCGATCGCATTCAGTACTCGACGCCACAAGAGGCGCAGGCGGCCACCATCCGCAAGATGGTGGTAGCGATGGCCCAGGACGTTCGGGTTTTGCTGATGAAGCTGGCCGATCGCCTGCACAACATTCGGACCGTTTCCGCTTTACGGCTGGAGAAACAACAACGTGTGGCTCTGGAGACACTCGACGTCTACGTCCCGCTCGCCCATCGACTCGGAGTTCAGGAGATCAAGCACGAGCTCGAGGACCGTTGCTTTGCGATCCTCGAACCGGGGATCTACGCCGAAGTCCAGGCCAAGCTCGACGAAAGGTCACCCGAGAGGGAAGTATTCATCGAGAAGGTGATCTCCGAGCTCGAAGCGGCGTTGAGCGATTCGGGAATCCCCGCCCGGGTGACCGGTCGCCCCAAGCACCAATACTCGATCTATCGCAAGATGGTCGAGAGCCAGCGTGACTTCGAGGAGATCTTTGATCTCATCGGGATCAGGATCATTACCAACGACCTGCGGAACTGCTACTCCGCCCTCGGTCTGGTGCATTCAAAGTGGGTCCCGGTTTCGGGCCGGTTCAAAGACTTCATCGCCATGCCCAAGGTGAATTTCTATCAGAGCCTTCACAC
>JBOGEW010000188.1:0-3146 GCA_050742075.1 Acidimicrobiia bacterium | reverse complement strand
CCGACATCGGCCGGAGAAAGCGACCGTATGTCAACTCCCTCCATCTCCCGAACGCGCGGGTCCTGACGCAACTCGGCTGCGAGTTGATCACGGCCGACATCGACCGCCACCACCCCTCGGGCGCCTTCCTGCAGGAGGCAATCGGTGAAACCTCCCGTCGAAGACCCGATATCGAGGCATTCTTTACCGGCGGCAGAGATGGCGAAGGCAGAGAGGGCGGCATGCAGCTTGTACCCCCCGCGCCCGACGAATCTGGGCCCGGGGCCGATCGCGAGGACGTCTGCTCCCGAGACCAAGCTGGCCCGGGAAAGAACCACCTGTTCGTTCACTGTCACTCGACCAGCCGCGATCAGGTCAGCGGCCTCCGATCGACTGCGCACCAACCCCCGCCGGCGAAGCTCGAGGTCGAGGCGCGTTCGACTCAGAGAACTTCGGTCGCGTCGAGGGCCCGAGCCAGTCGATCGCTGATGATCTGAGCCAGCGACGGCGCCTCGGCAGGATCGACCATCTCCAGTTGGTCCAGAGCCTCCGAGAGGTCATCGAGTTCAATCTCTGCGGGCGTACCATCCATGGCCGCCCATTATCGCAACCAATGCGGGCATAGAAAGGTCTTCCGGCTTGCTCCCCATCCGCGACCTCAACCCGAGCGCTACTACAGCCTTCGTCACCTGGCTAATGATCGGCATCTGCGCTTACGCCTTCTTCTTTGTGCAAGGTGGTGAGGCCGGAGAGTTCGAGGAGCATCTCTTTCGGGCGGCATCGATCCCCTGTGAGGTACTCACGGCCGAGCCGTTGTCATCCTCCGAGATTGCCGGGGGCGACTGCCGCCGCGGCGATCAGGCGGTATTTCCCGAGAAGAACATCTGGTTCTCGATCCTGGCTTCAATTTTCTTCCATGGCTCCCTAATCCATCTGATCTCGAATCTCTGGGTCCTGCTGATCTTCGGTAACAACGTCGAGGACGCCTTCGGGCATGGCGCCTATCTCGCCTTCTACCTGGCCGCCGGCGTGGTTGCCTCGGGAGCGCACATTTTCCTCAATCCCGGTAGCACTCTCCCGGTGGTGGGAGCTTCGGGGGCGATCGCCGGCGTCATGGGGACCTATGCAATCCTCTTCCCCGGGGCACGAGTCACCGCCATCATTCCCCCGTTCTTCTTTTGGCCCTTTGCCCTGCCAGCGCTCCTCTTCCTGATCGTTTGGTTTGCCTCCCAGTTCCTCCTCGCCGGCCAGGAAACGCTGGTGGCGTGGGAGGCCCATGTCGCCGGTTTTCTTTTCGGCGTGCTTGTGGGTTTGTTGGGGCGTCGCCGGCTGCGGGCTCACAGCTCTCGGCGCGGCGGCTACTACCAGGTGGGTCGCTCAGTCCGTTGACAGGATCAAGGACACTGCGCCAGGAAGGTCCTCGGCGACGAAGTCAGGAGGAGGTGTCACGCCTTCGGGATCCTTGACGACTCCGGTCAGGACCAGGATCGATTCCCAGCCTTGCTCGGCCTGTGCCAAGGCGAGATCGGTGTCGGGACGGTCCCCCACCACCCACACCCGACCGGGGACCAGCCGTGACCGAATCAAGTCCCGCATCGGGCGGTAGGGCTTTCCGGCCACCTCGGCCTTTCTTCCCGAGGCGGTCTCGACTGCAGCCAGCATGGAACCGGCGCCCGGCCAGAAGCCATCCTCCGCCGGGTAGGTGGGATCGTTGTTGGTGGCGATCAGCCGGGCTCCGCTGGCGGCGGCCTGCGATGCCTGCCGGAGACGGTCGTATGAAAGCGCCAGGTCGATCCCGACCACTACCGCCTGCGCCTCGGCACCGATTTCGGTCATCTCGACTCCCACGTCGGCGAGCGCAGCAACGATGCCGGCGCCGCCGAGAACATAAGTGACCGGTTTCTCGTCAGCCAGCAGGGTGGCCGCCGCAGCGGCAGATCCCAGCACCTGTTGAGACGTGGCCGAAAACCCGGTCACCCCCTCGATGGCGGAGGCTACCTCGGAGGGCCGGCGGCTCGAGTTGTTGGTGCAAAACAACAGATTGACCCCGGCCCATTGCAGCTCGCGCAGGGCCTCCGCCGCCCCGGGTATGGCTCTACTCCCCCGGTAGACGACTCCGTCGAGGTCGCAGATGACGTTTCCACTCACTCAAATCGCTCGCCAAAGTGGCGAATCACCGAGCGCAAAAGAGCGGTCGTCTTGGCAACCGAGTCCACCGACACCCTTTCGTTGTGACCGTGGAACAGGGTCAGAAACTCGGCGAAGCTCATCCGGTCGTCGTAAAGGCCCACCCCGTAGGCGATCGACCCGCGCCGGCGAAGAAAGCGAGCATCGGTAGTCGCGGAGGTGATAACCGGTTGCAGACTTCGGCTGCCGGTGTGCTCTTCGACGGCATCTTCGATTGCCTCCCAGAGGGGATTCTCTCGCGAGGAGAAGATCGAGGGGAAGTCGGCCATAGGAATCAACTCGAGCTCGTCACCCGCCGAGCCCATCAGCTTCCGTAGGACGCCGTCGACCAGATCCCGGTCCATCCCCGGAAGCACTCGAACGTCGACCTCAGCCTCGGCCCGGTCGGGAATCATGTTCGACTTGATTCCGCCACGAAGGACGTTGGGGCTGATGGTCATATGAGTGACTGCGTGGAAGTACCGGGCAAGGCCCGGATCGTCGACCGCCAGATCAGACAACGCCTCGTCGATGTGATCTGGATCGAGCAGGCGCTCGGCGGTGGCATCGTCGAGGCCGAGTGCCGCCACCAACGACCTCCATTCGTCGGTGATCACCACCGGGCTCTCGGCTCCGAACAGACGGGCGAGCGCCGCCGTGATCGGGGCCAGGGCGTTGTCGCTGAGGAACGGCGTCGAACCATGCCCCGGGGTGCCGCGAGAACGGACCTTCGTCCATGCAGGCCCTTTCTCCCCGACCGTGACGGGATACAAAGGTCCCTCGCGGCCGGGAAGCGATGGGTAGCCCACCTCGGTGAGAACGAAGGGAGCGTCGACCAGTTCGAGCCGCTCTTCTGTCAGATACTTGGCGCCCAGAAAACCGGCCGCCTCCTCGTCCGCCACCGCGGCCAGGATCAAGTCCCCGGGCAGGCGGGTCTCGCCGCGGAGGCACTCTCCGAAAACCACGACCATGGCCGCGGTGAGGTTGAGCATGTCGATCGC
>JBOGEW010000187.1:0-1778 GCA_050742075.1 Acidimicrobiia bacterium | reverse complement strand
GGCCAGCCGTTGTAGGTCACTTGCATAGTGCCGTCACCTCTGTCGGCCAGGCCCAGCAAAGAGGCGTCGAGGCCCTCGCCAGCCGCCAACTCGGTGGTGAGGGGAGGCCAGTTGGCGGCACAGTCGTCGAAGCAGGTCGGGTCCCCCTGCTCATCCGGTGTGAATATGTAGAGAGTCGCACCCTCAGGGTCGGTAATGATGTCGCCGAGGTCCGTGGAAGCGACCGCCAGTGCATCCCCTTCTGCCATTGCCGCGGTGGTCGTCGCCCCGGCCGTGGTCGCGGAGGCGGCGGTGGTTTCCGGTGCGGCGGTAGTTGCTTCGTCGGTAGTGACGGTGGCTGCTGGGGCGTCGGTGGTAGCGGCACCCCCGCCACCACAGGCGGCGATTACGAGGGCGATGACGACAATTAGGACTTGATTTCTTTTCATGTTCAAACCTCCACAAAGCGATACGGCAGCAGTCGGCGGTGTGGTTCAGGGTCTCCTTGGGCCCGCCGCCAATTAGCCTTTAGTGGCGAGGATCATGGGATACAAGCCACCACTAGACGACATCGACTTCACTCTCAATGAGATTGTCGATTTGGCCGCGCTCTCCAAGCTGAACGGTTTCCAACACGCCGACCCCGAGACCGTGCGCGGGGTCCTGGAGGAGGCAGGGCGGTTCTTTGCCGAAGTCATCGCCCCCTTGAATACTGTCGGCGATCGAGAGGGAAGCCGGTTCCAGGGTGACGGGACGGTCAAAACCCCCGAAGGCTTTCAGGCTGCCTATGCCAAGTTTGTGGAGGCGGGCTGGGGTGGCGTCCACGTCGACGAGCGTTGGGGCGGCGGAGGCCTTCCCTACACCGTCGGGGTCGTCGTCCAAGAGATGTTCAAGTCGGCCAACATGGCCTTCTCGCTTTGTCCACTTCTGACTCAGGCTGCCATCGAGGCTCTGACACAACATGGCTCCGAAGAACAACAAGCCCTCTACCTGAAGAAGTTGGTGAGCGGCGAGTGGAGCGGAACCATGTGTCTGACCGAGCCCCGGGCGGGCTCGGACGTCGGGGCGCTCACCACTAGAGCTGAGCCTCAGGACGACGGCACCTTCCGGCTCTTTGGCCAGAAGATCTTCATCACTTGGGGCGAGCATGACCTAACCGAGAACATCGTCCACCTCGTCCTGGCGCGTACGCCCGGCGCGGCTCCCGGCACCAAGGGAATCTCACTTTTCCTCGTTCCCAAATTCATCCCCAACCCGCAGGGCGAGCCCGGAGACCGCAACGATCTGAAGGTTGTGTCAATCGAACACAAGATGGGCATTCACGCTTCTCCGACCTGCGTGCTGGCCTTTGGCGACGAGGGCGACGGCGCGCTCGGATTCCTCATCGGGGAAGAGCAATCAGGGATGCGCTACATGTTCACGATGATGAACACGGCTCGCATCGGAGTCGGGATCGAGGGTCTGTCGATATCGGAAGCCGCTTATCAGAAGGCCCTCGAGTTCGCCCGGGTCCGCGTGCAGGGTCGACCCGTGGGAGAGGCCAAGGATGCCGAAATCATCGAGCACCCAGACGTGCGACGGATGCTTCTCACCATGCGCGCCTACAAGGAGGCTCTGCGCGGGCTTCTCTACCACAACGCCTTCCAGCTCGATCTCGAGCGGCACGCCGAATCCGAAGAGGAGCGGCAAAAGGCGGGTGAACTGGTGGCTCTTTTCACCCCAATCTCCAAGGCTTGGTCTACCGACGTCGGAGTCGAGATGGCATCGATCGGGATCCAGGTGCACGGAGGAATGGGGTT
>JBOGEW010000186.1:0-2104 GCA_050742075.1 Acidimicrobiia bacterium | reverse complement strand
GTGGTCGAGTCGGTCAACTTCCTCGGGGCCATCGTTCGCGTCCGACTCGATCGCGCTCACTCCAACGGGATAGGAGACACCATCACTGCCGACCTCTTCAATGAGCGCCTGCTCGAGTTGCCGAGCGTCGGTGACACGGTGACTGTCTCCTTCCCCGCCCACGCTTGCTGGGTGCTGACAGCTCGCTAGTTGTCGAGAGCGAAAAGCTGCCGGGACTCGGCGAAGCCTTTCATCTCATGCCAGCCGCGGTCTCTCCAGGCGAAGTCCCCGCTCGAGAGCAGGCCCTGGACCGTAGCCGAAACCAGAATCTCATCGGGATGGGCCGCGGCGAGTATGCGAGCCGCCTCATGGACGGCGATGCCGCGAATGTCCCGGCCCACCAAGTCAATCTCGCCGGCATGAAGGGCGAGGCGAAGACGAACGCCGAGCGTATGGGCAAGAGGGCGTAGCGCCTGAGCGCAACTGACAGCGCGGCCAGCACCCGTAAAGATGGCCAGGATTCCATCGCCGGTGGTTCTGATCTCGCGGCCACCGCAGCCCGCCAGACTCTCGCGGACACGGGCATCGAAGGTGGCGATGAAATCGGCCCAGTGATCGTCGCCCATCGACCTCGCCAATGAGGTCGATTCGACGATGTCTGTGAAGAGGATCGTTGCTAGGACGCGATCCGTTCCCGGATCCGTTATCGGGAGCCAGGTTCGCGCTCCTGTCCACGTGATATCGACGTAGAGGATGTCCCCAATGACCCAGGCGTCGTGACCGGGAGGGACGTCGGCCACCATCCCTTCTCGGAGGTCGAATTCGTCGCCGGTGTGGAGTACGACATGGACGGCTCCCGAAACTGCTAACCCGACGTGCCGGGTTTGGCACCAATCGCCGCCGACATGGGGTCGAACATGTTTTGACCATCTCCAACCGGGCTGATGGACCGTGCGGGAAACGCTGAGTCCCTCGAGATACACCAGCTCCGACCGGACCAGCTCGAGCTCGACCACCTCGTCGGGTTCCTCGAAACTCGAGGTGAATTTCGAGCTCATCGGGCGATCCTATGACGAGTCCCTTTACCATCGCTTTTCAGTGTCACTGCCAGCGGGCTTTTCATGGGGGGCCGCGACCTCCGCTTTTCAGGTCGAGGGGGGGCGGACCGACGGCAAGGGTCAGTCGATCTGGGACACATTTTCCGATAACGGCCGTCTGCAAAACCCGGGAGACACCGCCTGCGACCATTATCACCGCTGGGAGGACGACGTCCGCCTAATGGGGGAGCTCGGTCTCGATGCCTACCGGCTCTCGATCGCCTGGAGCCGGATCTTGCCGGACGGTCGTGGTGCGGTGAATCAGAAGGGTCTCGACTTCTATCGACGGCTGATCGATGCCCTCCTCGAGGTCGGAGTCGAACCCTGGGTCACCCTCTTTCACTGGGATCTGCCGCAGGCACTCGAAGACGAGGGAGGCTGGCCGGAGCGGAGCACCGTCGATGCCTTTCAGCGTTACACCGAAGTGGTTGCCTCGGCGTTGGGCGATCGTGTCAAGAACTGGATCACGATCAACGAACCGTGGGTGGCTGCCACCCTCGGCTATATCGAGGGCGTCTTCGCTCCCGGCCGCTCCGACTGGAAGGACGGCCTGGCCGCCGGCCACCACCTCCTTTTGGCTCACGGCCAGGCGGTGCCGGTGATCCGAGAGTTGTCGGAGGGCTCCAACGTGGGAATCGCCATTGACTGCCGGCCTTCGTCGCCTGCCAGCCAATCGTCGGCCGACGAAGCGGCCTGGCAACACTTCGATGGCTTCCGCAACCGTTGGTACTTCGATCCGGTCGCCGGCCGGGGCTATCCCGAGGACATGGTCCAGACCTATCGCCAGCGGGGACGATGGGATGGCGGCTTGGTGCAGCCTGGCGACCTCGACACGATCTCGGCCCCGATCGACTTCCTCGGGGTGAACTACTACACGGCGATCGAGGTAGCAGCAGGCCGAGAGGAGAGTGAACGGACCGACGTCTCTCCCGGTCCAAATCCCCCGGCGGGCTATACCGAGATGGGTTGGGAAATCGTTCCCTCCGCCTTGTCGGAGTTCTTGATCCGGCTCCACAACGACTACCACC
>JBOGEW010000185.1:0-4340 GCA_050742075.1 Acidimicrobiia bacterium | reverse complement strand
CCACTCCGACCTGGGCATTGAGGTAGGTGCAGATCCTTCCCACCAACTCGGGCAGCACCTCCGAAAGCGATTCGGCGCCAGCCAGAGTGGTTGACACTGCGTAAAGACGTTCGAAGTCGGCGCGCTGGCGTTGGAGGTCTGTCAGCCGGCGGGCGCTTCGGGTTGACTCCTGTTCGAACTCGTAGCCCATCAGGGCCGTGGCGGTGGCGACGACGACGACGGAGAAGATCTGGACCAGTAGCGAGGCCAGATTCAGCGGTTGGTTAGAAGTGAAGGCAAGGTACGCCAGCGATGCCACCGAGAGGATGGTGATGAGAACGTGTTTGAACCGATCGAGAACCAGACCGGAAAGAGCTACGACCCCAAAGAACATGGGCGGCGTCAGAGTCTCCATCCCCGGCTGGGTACCGACCACCACCAGGCAGAGGCTGATGCTGGCGGTCCAGGCCAGCGTCGCCCACGGACCGCGGTGGGTGGGCATCACGCGGTACCAGTCGATCAAAGACGAAGACAAGAGAACCAGGGCCATTACCACCACGGCAATGGCGAAGCCGAGTTCGTCGAAGTTTTGCTCCCATTGCCTTACGGCCTGGGCGGCGAGGATGGCGAGCACCACCCAGGTCAGCGCCACCGCCCGCCGCATGGCGGCAGCACGAAAACGCCACAGCGGCGCAATGTCAGCTGTCAGTGTTGGCACGAGGCCATCCCGGCTTTGAGGAAGCGATCACAATTATTCTCGACGTTCGTGTGCCCGGCATTGAGTAACTCCCGTAAACGGTGGGCGCCATGGCACTAAAGGCCTATGCCGGCGGCGCCCTGTTCGCCGAGTCGGCGGGGACCGCACCGAGGGTGCTGGCTCTTCACGGTTGGGGACGCCGGGCGACGGACTTCCGAACCGCTCTCGAGGGTCTCTCGTATCTTGCTCCCGACCTTCCCGGCTTCGGGGCCTCACCGCCGCCGGAGGAGGCGATTGGTTCGCGGCAGTACGCAGCTGCCGTCGAGCCGCTGCTCGCCGAATTGGCGGACCGGGCGGTCCTAGTGGGGCACTCCTTCGGTGGCCGGGTGGCGCTTCACCTGGCGAACTCCCATCCCGATCGCTTCGCCGGCCTGGTTCTGACCGGGGTGCCGTTGGTCAGTCTGACGGCTCGGCGGAAAACACATCCGATTTTCCGGCTGGGCCGCTGGGCGGGGCGGCGAGGCCTCATCTCTAACGTCGCGGTGGAGCGGATGCGCGAGCGCTACGGGTCGGTGGATTATCGGGCGGCCGTGGGAGTGATGAGAGGTGTTCTGGTACGAACGATCAACGAGTCCTATGAATCGGATCTGGCCGGCGTGAGCCTTCCGGTTCTGCTGGTTTGGGGCGCCGACGATCGTGAGGTACCGGTGGCGGTGGCCGAGCGCCTGGCCACAATGATTCCGACCGCCGAAATCCAGATCCTCGACGGGGTGGGCCACGCGGTTCCGCTGGAGGCACCACACGCGCTACGCGAGGCGGTCGAAAAGATGTTGACCCGCTGACATGTGGGCCCTGGTGGCGGCTTCGATGATCGGAGCCGGAATCGCAGGTCTCCGGTGGCTGCGCGTTTCTCAACGCGAGCATTACCTAGCTGCGGCGGCGACCCGGTTCGCATGGCGGTGGTGGAACACTTCCCCCCTCAATCGAGTGCTGGGTTTGATGGCCTTGGCAGGCGTCGTCGGTTCGTTTTTCGTCGATCCTGAGCTTGGCTGGTTGGGATTGGCGGGTGCCGTCGGGCCCGTTGGTCTCGGGTTGAGGGGTCGGACCTCGCCACTCCACTGGACCCCTCGCCTGCGGAGACTGGCACTCGCGACCGGGAGCCTGGTCCTGGCGTTTGGGGTCTGGTCGGCGATCACCGGGCATCCGGGTCCGGCTGCGGCGGCAGTCATCGTCGTTCCCCGTCTGGTCGACGCGGCCGCGGCATTGCTCAAGGGCTTCGAAGGGCGGGCAGGAGAGCCATGGGTGGAGAAGGCGCGGGCGCGGCTTTCTGGATCGGGGGCGCGGGTGGTGGCGATCACCGGGAGCTATGGGAAGACGACCACAAAGAACTACCTGGCTCATCTCCTTGCAGGAACCCAATCGGTATTGGCAACTCCTGCCTCGTTCAACAACCGGATGGGAATTGCCCGGGCCATCAACGAACAACTCACTCCGGGAACGTCGATGTTCATCGCCGAAATGGGCACTTATGGGCCGGGCGAGATTCGAGCCCTCTGCGACTTTGTCCCACCCGATGTCGCAGTGATCACGGCCATCGGTCCGGTACATCTCGAGCGCTTTGGGTCGGAGGAGGCAATCGTCGAGTCGAAGGCGGAAATCCTGGAGATGGCCAGAGTGGCAGTGCTCAACCAGGATCATCCTCGGCTGGCCGAAATTGCCCGGAAGGAGGGCGGGTCCAGGCGAGTGCTGACGGCGTCGACCGTCGATCGCCGCGCCAATGTTGCCGTGATCGACGGGCTTGTTCATGTCGAGGGAGTTGTCATCGGCGAGGTGAGTCCGGAGGTCTTTGCCTCCAACGTGGCATGCGCTGTCGCCGCAGCGGTTGGTCTGGGGATCGAGCCTGGCGTCCTGGCCGCCCGCTTTCACGATCTTCCGGTCGCCAGGCACCGAAGAGAGATGTCTCGCACCGAGAGAGGCGTGATCGTCATCGACGACACCTACAACTCCAACCCGGCTGGCGCGAGGGCAGCCCTCGGCACCCTGGTCGACCTCGACGGCGGCGGCCGGCGGGTGGTGGTGACGCCGGGAATGGTTGAGTTGGGAGACGAACAGGAGCGGGCCAATCGAGAGTGGGCTCAACTGGCAGCTGAGCGAGTCACCGATCTCGTGGTCGTCGGCCACACCAATCGCCACTCCCTGGTCGAAGGTGCCGCCGGACGGCGAGCGCTCGTTACCGTGGTCGATTCACGCCCGGCAGCAGTCGAGTGGGTACGAGCGAACCTCGAACCCGGCGACGCAGTCTTATACGAGAACGACTTACCCGATCATTACCCCTAACCGATGAGCCGACCTGCGGTGGTCTTCGGAGGCCCCTCCGACGAACACGACATCTCGATCCTGACTGGCCTTCAGGCATGCCACGCCCTTTCTGACGTGGAGGCGTTCTACTGGAGCAAGGGTGGCGAATGGTTTCAGGTCTCAGCTGACGCCGAGGCGGCCGATTTCACCGAGGGGCCACCGCGCAAGTCACGACCGGTGCAGCTGATTCCTTCCGTGAATCATGGCTTTGTTGGTCGGCGTCCGATCGCCGTCTCGGCCGTGCTCAACTGCTGTCACGGGGGGCCCGGCGAGGATGGGACGTTGCAGGGGATCTTCGACCTGGCCGGTTTGCGATACACCGGTCCCGGCCAGGCGGCTTCGGCCTTGGGGATGGACAAGCTTGCCTTCGGGGCGGCCATGGCCGGCGCGGGGTTGCCGACTCTCGACCGTTCTCTGGTCATCGAGGGTGAAGGGAGAGCTTTCGGCGGCCCCTACATCGTCAAACCCCGTTTCGGGGGATCATCGATCGGTATCGAAGTGGTGGAGGATTGGGCAACGGCGATGGCCTTGGTGGCGACTTCTCCCTTCTACGGAAGTGGGGGAGTAGCGGAGCCATTTCTGGCCGAGAGCCGTGATTTGCAGTTGGCGGTGCGAACCTGGCCTCGGGTGGAGTTGTCGGCGATCGAAGCCCCCACCCGGGGCGGGTCCGGGATCTATAGCTACAGCCAGAAATATCTCGCCTGGGGAGGCGAGGTAGGCGGGGGCCGCGAGCTACCGGCCCGTCTCTCCGTCGAGTTGCAATCGGAGATCGCTGAATTGTCCCGGCGGGTGACAGCGGCTGCCGGCTTGCGCGGGGTTTGTCGGATCGACTTCCTCGAACGTGATGGCGAAGTCTGGGTCAACGAGGTCAACACCATTCCCGGATCGATGGCCGCCTACCTCTGGATCGATCCCCCCCTTGCGCGCCGGGAGCTTTTCGGGGCGATGCTTGACGAAGCTCTGGCTGGCCCGGTGCGAAGGTTCTCGATCGCCGGCGCCGATGGCACGGCTCTCCGCAACGCCGGAACGATCCAAAGCAAACTCGGTTAAGACCCGGGGCTAGCCCCTTCGGACCGTTTCTGGGTGGGAGACGATTTCTCTCGTCATATTGGGGAATTGGCACCACAATGTCTCTCGGAGTGGAGAACAGAACGAAGTTCCTCGAGGTCAATGCTCGAATGGAGCTCGCTCTCTACGAGATCAAGCGGGTCATTGCCGGGCAAGATGCGATGCTCGAGCGGGTCCTCGTCTCTCTTTTGGCCGGCGGCCATCTGTTGATCGAAGGCGTGCCCGGCCTAGCCAAGAC
>JBOGEW010000184.1:0-4286 GCA_050742075.1 Acidimicrobiia bacterium | reverse complement strand
CCCCGCGATAACACAGCCAATTCCAACAATTAGAAAAAGTCGTCTTTAGCTGCTGAGGCGTTGTACCACCCAGCCGATGCCCTGGCCGAGCCGATAGAGAAGGTAGATCGCGGCGAAAAAGACGAAGATCCGAAAGCCCCACGGACTCGGCTCAGGCGTCTCGGAGTCTCGCTCCGGCAGGTAGGGGGACTCGCTCACTGGCCGGTCCTGGTGACGATCCGGACCGGAGTCCCGGCGAAGTCCACCTCATCCCGCAGACGATTTTCGAGAAAGCGCAGGTAGTCCCCACCCAGCTCACCCCCGGCGACGAAGAGCACGAAGGTCGGTGGAGCCACTCCGGCCTGCACCGCGTACTGGAGCCGGGGTCGGCGACCCTTCTTTACCGGCGGGGGGTGGGCGGCGGTCCAGCGCGAAATCAATCGATTGAGCTCGCCGGTTCCGATCCTCCGCATCCTCGCCTCGAGCCCTTGCTCGATCATCGGGCCCAGCCGTCCGAGCCGGGCCCCGGTCAACGCTGAGCCCCTCATGATCGGAGCCCAGGAAACGAAGCCCAACCGTTCGTCGACGCTGCGAGTGGCATCCTCGCGTTGGTCGGCACTCTGCGCACGATCCCACTTATTGAGAAGGATGACGATGGATACCCCTGCGTCGATCGCCTCATCGATGATCCGCTGGTCGGCGGCGGTGACACCTTCCAACCCGTCGATCAGCACCAAAGCGACGTCGGACTCGGCCAGAACTCGGCGGGCACGTTCGACGGCGAAGTAATCGGCGGACTCGCTGATCTGCGGACGGCGCCGGATGCCGGCGGTGTCGACCAAAACGTAGGGGCGGCCGTCGATCTTGGTTTCAACATCGATCGGATCACGGGTGGTGCCGGGTGTGGGAGAGACGATCACCCTCTCCTCCCCCAGTAAGCGGTTGAGCAACGTCGACTTGCCCACGTTGGGCCGCCCGATCAGCGCCAGGCGTGGCAACCCCCCGCTGTCGGAGTCCCCTGCGGCCGGTGGCAGGAGACTCACCAGCCGATCGAGCAACTCCCCCATTCCCCTTCCGTGCAAGGCGGAGATGCCGTAGGGCTCACCGAGACCCAGCGACCAGAGGTCAGCCAGGGCCGACTCGTGGGCGGCATCGTCAATCTTGTTGGCCACCAGCACGACTGGAACTTGGGCCCGGCGCAGCAGCCGCACCACTCCCTCGTCGTCGGGAGTCGAACCAACCCGGGCGTCGACCACGAAAAGCACCAAGTCGGCGCCGATCAGGGCCAGTTCGGCCTGGGCCTTGATCGATTCAGAGATTCCCGCCACCGGGTCGCGCTCCCACCCTCCGGTGTCGACCAGGACGAACGAGCGGCCCGCCCAATCCGCTTCGAAGTTGCGCCGGTCGCGAGTTACCCCGGGCATCTCCTCGACCACGGCCTGTCGGCCTCCGACGATCCGGTTGACGAGACTCGACTTGCCGACGTTGGGTCGGCCTACCACCGCCACGATCGGCAGGGTGCTCATGGGCTGGCGATCAGGCCCAGGGCCTCGGTGGCGGTCCACTCCCGGTCGCGCTCGAGCGGCCCCTCGCCTGCCCCGCGGGCTGCAAATCCCCCTTCCACCAGCTTCTGCAGGGTGGTGACGAAGGACCGAAGTTGGGGCGGGAGCGGAAAGTACTCCTCCTCGTCGGTAACGGTGAGGAGTTCGAATCCGTGAATAGGGGAAAGTCGATCGATCACGTCGGTCACCAGATGGTCGGGCGCCGACGCTCCGGCCGTGAGCCCCACAACCTCCACCCCTTCGAGCCATGCTTGGTCGATGTCAGAGGCGAAGTCAATGCGATGGGCCGATACCCCGTTCTCGCGAGCCACCCGCACCAGAGCCTGGGTGTTGGACGAGTTCTCCGAACCTACCACCAGGATCAGCTGGCACTTGCTCGCCAGCGCCTGCACTGCTTCCTGGCGATTGGTGGTGGCATAGCACAGGTCGCTTTTGCGGGAGGTCACGAGCTCCGGAAACCGCTCCTGCGCCTCCTCGAGCACCTGGCGCCATTCGTACGCCCCAAGGGTCGTTTGCGCCAGAAGGGCAACCTTGCCTGGTCCCTTGGCGGCGAACTCCGCTAACCCGTCCTCGGGCTCCACCAACGTCATCTGACCCGGCGCCTCGGCCAGGGTTCCGATGGCCTCGTCGTGGCCGCGGTGGCCGACATAGATGATGTCGAAGCCGTTCGACGCCATTCGCTTCACCTCGTGATGGACCTTGGTCACGAGCGGGCAAACGGCATCGATTACAACGGCCGCCCTCGCCTGAGCGGCGGTGATTACCTCAGGAGCCGAACCGTGGGCCGAGAGCATGACCGGCGCTCCCTCTGGCACCTGGCTCATATCGTCCACGAAGACGACCCCGACCCGTTCGAACGCCTTTACCACCCACTCGTTGTGCACGATCTGGTGGAAGCAGTAGACCGGCGGCTCGAAGAGGCGGACCATCCAGGTGAGGGCCTTGATCGCCATTTCTACCCCGGCACAGAAGCCACGCGGCTCGGCCACGATTACGCGTTCGATCATCTGAGAGAACGCTACCCGGGGTGGGGTGAAACCTGGCTTTGTTGCTCGATCATCGCCGCGATCCGCTCCACCACCGTGTCGATGGCGAGGTTGGTGGTATCGACCCAGACCGCATCTGCCGCGGGCTTCTGGGGCGAGGCCGGCCGGCCCGAATCCGCCTCGTCGCGGCGAGCCAGATCGGCTGCGACCACCGCCACCGCCTCGCCGGTCTCCGCCGCCCGCCGCCGAGCTCGCTCGGCCGAGCTGGCCAGCAGCCAGATCTTGAGGTCGGCGTCAGGAAAGACCACGGATCCAATGTCACGACCCTCGACGACCACCGGTCCCGGATGTCCGGCCACCCATTGGCGCTGATGGCGGACAAGAACTCTCCGGACGGCGGGGTGAGCGGACACAATGGAAACGGCGGCGGTCACCTCCTTGGTCCTGATCTCATCGCTTATGTCCTCGCCGTCGAGGAACATCGAACCTCCGTCCTGGCGGAGCTTGAGCCCCTCGACCAAGGCGGCCACTGCGGCCGCGTCGTCCGGGTCAAACCCCTCTCTCAGCACCGCCAGAGTCGCCGCCCGGTAATAGGCGCCAGTATCGAGATGGAGCCATCCCAGGCGAGCGGCCAGGGCTCTGCTCACCGACGACTTTCCCGCTCCCCCGGGCCCATCCACCGCCACAACCTTCATAGCGCGCGCAACACCTCGAAATACCGGGGCCAGGTCTTTTCAACGACCGCCGGGTCGGCGATCTCGATGCCCGGTTGGCGGAGTCCCACAAGGGCCAGCGCCATGGCAATTCGGTGATCGCCGTGGGAGTCGACTGTGGCGGGTCGCAAGTCGCCGGGGACAACGACCAGATCATCGCCTTCGATTCGAGCCACGCCGCCGACGCGGATCAGTTCCTCTGCCAGCGCCGCGAGGCGATCGCTCTCCTTCAAGCGGAGATTGCCGACGTTGCGAATTCGGCTTGGCCCTCCGGCGAAAAGGCAGGCGACAGCCAGGGCCAGCACCGCGTCGGGGGCTCGCCCCATTTCTGTATCGACCGGCTCGAGTCGAGGCGGTCCAGCGAGCTCGAGGCGATGCCCGCCTCGCCGAACCTCACATCCCATGCCGGCAAGAACCTCCACCAGCGCCAGGTCGGGCTGGGTTGATTCGGGGGGAATCCCTTCGATCGCTACCCGTCCGCCGGTGATGGCCGCAGCGACCAGGGGATAGGCGGCGGCGGAAGCGTCCGCTTCGATTTCGAAATGGGTCGGCCGGTAACCGCTGTTCGCCACCCGGAAGACGAGGCCGTCTCGATCTACCTCCGCTCCAAACGCAGTCATCACCTCGACGGTCGATTCGAGATACGGCGCCGAGACGGGCGGGCCGGTCATCTCGATATGGAGCGGCTCGTTGGCCAGCGGTGCCACCAACAGCAACGCGGTAACGAATTGTGACGACCGCGAAGGGTCGACCGCGACCTGCCCGCCACGAAGCCCACCCTTTCCGGAAATCGAGAGCGGGAGGCCGCCGTTGGTGGTGTGGGCCTCGACCCCGAGCGAGGACAGGGCCGCAGCCAGCTCGCGAAACGGCCGTTGAGGAAGCCTTCCCTTCCCGATGATCTCAACCGTCCCGATGACGAGAGGGGCGAGGGCAGCTAGAAACCGGGCCGTGGTCCCGGACTCGGATGCGTCGATTGGGGCGGAAGGAGGATCGAGTTCTGCACCGCGACCCAATACGAGCCAGGGATCGTCGGAGTCGTCGATCGA
>JBOGEW010000183.1:0-7246 GCA_050742075.1 Acidimicrobiia bacterium | reverse complement strand
CCGGCTGCGCCGGGACTCCCCCCTGCTGGGGGAGAAACTCCGAGCCTTTCCGGCTTCGCCGGTACTCCCCCTTCAGGGGGAGAAATCCCGACCCACCTAGCATGGTTTGGTGATCGAAGGCGGCGAGTGGATCGTCATCTTTCTGGTGGCGCTGGTGGTGTTCGGACCAGAGCGACTCCCCGACCTAGCCCGCAAGGCGGGCGGCTGGGTGCGAGAGCTCCGTGGTGCCGCCCGCGAGATGCGCGACGGACTCGAGACCGAGATCGCTGAGGTGAAGAAGGCCAAAAACGAGCTTTCCGATCCCGTGGCCGAAGTCAAGCGGGCAGTGCAGGACACGGTTCGCTTGGCCGCCGAGTCCGATCCCCGCGGGCCGAACGGCAAGTTGCGCTGGGAAGGCCCCAAGCCAGTCAGCGGGCCGACGCCGGCTGATGCAATGGCTGACCTAGAGAGAATCGAAGCAAGCGGCGCGGCTTTGACCGACGAATCGGAGGCAGAAGGGATCCCGCCCCAAAAGGGCGAGGTGTGAGAGAAGACCGCCCTCAATCAATTCTTGCCCATCTGGTTGAACTGCGATCGCGGATCATCAAGGTGGCTCTCGCCCTCGCAGTCGGATCGATAGTCGCCTTTTTCTTCGCCAACCAACTCACAGCGATTCTCGAGCAGCCTTATTACGAGGCAAACCCGGAGAACAACCTCGTCTCTCTTGAGGCCGGCGAGCAATTAGGGGTGTTGATGCGGGTGGCGTTTTTTGGAAGTCTCATCCTCGGAAGTCCGGTGATCTTCTATCAGCTCTGGGCGTTCATCAGTCCGGCCCTCACAAGTCGCGAGCGGAAATGGGTGATCCCGTTGGTCGCGGTTTTTGTCCTCCTCTTCGTGGGTGGTGTGCTGTTTGGCTATACGCTTCTTCCACAGGCACTCAGGGTGCTGCTGAACATCTTTCCTGACGTCCAAAGCGACCTTCGAATCGGACCCTATTACTCGTTCGTGATCCGGCTCTTGCTCGCGTTCGGAGTGACCTTCCAATTCCCTGTGTTCCTCTTTGGGGCCGCAGCCGCCGGGGCCGTCAACAGTCAGCAACTCGCCTCGGGTCGGCGGTGGGCCATCCTCGTGATCGTCATCGCTGCCGCCGTCATTACCCCGACCGGAGACCCCATCACCCTGGCTGCCATGACCATTCCTCTCTATCTTTTGTATGAGCTGACGCTGCTCGCGGTTAAGTACCTGCTCCGCAAGTGAGCTCGCAGGCAATCGAGGACTTCTACTCGTCGCTTCCGTTCGAGCCGGACGATTTTCAACGGGAGGCCATAGCCGCCGCCGAGCAGGGAGCGACTGTGGTAGTGACGGCGCCCACCGGCTCCGGAAAAACGCTGATAGCTGAAGCGGCGGTGGTGCTGGCGCTCGGTGCAGGCAAGAGGGCCTTCTATACGACGCCCATCAAGGCCTTGAGCAACCAGAAATATGGCGATCTGGTGGAGGTCCACGGCAAGGACCGGGTCGGGCTTCTCACCGGCGACAACGTCATCAACGGCGATGCCTCGGTGGTGGTGATGACCACCGAGGTCTTGCGCAACATGATCTATGCCGGCTCCGACGCCCTCAACCAGGTGGCGGTGGTCATCCTCGACGAGGTCCACTACCTCCAGGATCGTTTCCGGGGGGCGGTGTGGGAGGAGATCATCATCCACGCTCCTCGCCGGATTCAGCTGGTTTGCCTATCGGCCACCGTCGCCAACGCCGAGGAGTTCGCCGCCTGGATCGAAGAACGGCGGGGGAAAGTCGAGTTGATCATTAGCAGGCACCGGCCGATTCCACTCGAGGACCTCTATTGCTGGAAAGATCGCTTCGCCCAGGAGCTCTCGGTCCTGCCGACCTTCGTCAGCCGCGGCAACGCCTACCGGGCCAACCCCAAGATCGAACGCCTTCTCAGTCTCGAGCGCGGTCGCCGCCACCGCTTCGCCACTCCCAATCGAGCCGAGGTGATCGAGCATTTGGCAGAAGTCGGGCTGCTACCGGCCATCTACTTCATCTTCTCCCGAGCCGGCTGCGATGCCGCCGCCCTCCGGTTGCTGGAATCAGGCGTCCGCCTCACCAGCACCGATGATCGGGAGCGGATTCGGCTGATCGCCGAAGAGGGCACCGCCCATCTGGGCGATGATGACCTCGTCGCCCTCGAATACGATCGCTGGGTCTCCTTTCTCGAGGCAGGGATCGCTCCGCACCACGCCGGGATGGTTCCCGCTTTCAAAGAGACCGTCGAGGAACTGTTCGCCACTGGCTTCCTCAAAGTGGTGTTCGCCACCGAGACTCTGGCTCTGGGAATAAACATGCCGGCGCGGACGGTGGTGCTGGAGTCGCTTTCCAAATGGAGTGGGGAGGGCCATGAGGTGATGACTGCGGGCGATTACACCCAGCTCACCGGCAGGGCCGGTCGCCGGGGAATCGACACTGCCGGATTTGGGATGGTTCTGCATTCGCCATTCGTGTCCTTCGCCCAGGTGGTGGAAGTGGCGGCAGCCGGGAGCCACCCGCTCCGCTCCTCGTTCCGACCCACCTACAACATGGCCGCCAACCTCTGTGCCACCTACGATCGCCCCCGGGCACTGGAACTGGTTTCTTCATCCTTTGCCCAGTTTCAGCGACAGGAGAGTCAGGCCGATGCCGAGGAGCGCCTCCATGTTCTGTCCGAGCGGCTCGTCGAGGAAGAGGCCCGGGCGGTTTGCGAGTTGGGCTCGGTCGAGGAGTACCGGTCCCTCCTAACAGCTCAGCCCCGGGGGCGCGACAACGAAGACTTGATCGGAAAGCTGCGTCCTGGGGATGTAATCGATGTTCCAGGTGGACCTCGTCAGGGTCGGTTTCTGATCCTCCGTCGCATCCGGCGGGAGGGTGGCGGCATGAAGCTCCTCGCTCTCGGCACCTCCGGGAGAACGGTGCCATTGGGACAGCGGGAGATCGTGCGAGGGACAAGTCGCCGGGCGACGCTCCCCTTGCCCCAACCGATGGACACGAAAAGCCGGCGCTTTCAGTCCGATGCTCTTCGTCTCCTGCGCAAGGTGCCGCCGCCAGTCGCCGACGACGGACGCGAAGATCAGCCGGTCGAAGTCGATCATCCGGTGGCGGGTTGTCCCGATCGTGATTCACATGTGCGGTGGGCGGGACGGGCCGAAAGGACCCGCAAAAGAGTGGAGGGTCTTCGTTCGGAGCTTCGGCGGTCGGGGATCGGACTGGTCGAGGACTTCGAAGCGATCGAGCGGCTTCTCGAGCACTTCGGCTACATGACCGGTTGGGCCCTGACGCCGCGGGGGGAAAGGCTCCGCTTCGTCTACAACGAACTCGATCTCCTGCTGGCCGAGGCGCTTGAGCGGGGGCTGTTTTACGGTCTGACCGTTCCCGAACTGGCTTCCCTCGCCTCCTGTTTTGTCTACGAGCCCCGTAGCGACGAGAAGACCATTCCCTTATGGCCGACCCCCGAGCTCGCCTCGCGCTGGGAGACGCTTGGCCACCTCTCGAGCGAAATCGCCGGCGAGGAGCGGCGCCAACATCTGCCCGTTACCCGCGAACCCGATCCGGGGTTCGTCGGGTTGGCTTATCAGTGGGCCGATGGGGCGGCCCTCGACGACCTCACCGGGCTACGGTTGGCCCCAGGTGACTTCGTGCGGGTGGCGCGGCAACTCGTCGACCTGCTCCGCCAGATTCGCGACGTCTCGCCTGAGGTGGCCGACGTCGCCCGTGACACCCTCGCTGCCGTCGACCGCGGGGTAGTGGCCGCCATGGGCGTCGGCTAGTCATTCTTGCGTAGATTTCGCCGCAAAAACATGTCCATTTCTACGCAAGAATGAAATGGCTGGTGTTGGTGAACCCCAACGCCGGGCGCAAGCCGGTTGGAATCGACCGCATCAGCTCGGCCCTTGACCGAGCCGGAGTCGAGGCTTCCATCGCCACCCCGTCGTCCACCGAGGCGATGCGGGCCGCCATTGTCGAGGCCCGGAATGCCGGGGTTCGCCACATCGCGGTCGTGGGGGGTGACGGAACCGCCAACCTGGCCGCCAACGCCATTCTCGACCTCGACTGGCCGGAAAAGCCGGTGCTGGGAATCCTGCCCAGCGGCACTGGCTGTGACCTGCTGCGGACCTTCGCCCTGCCTCAGAACCTGGAAGATGCCGCTCGCCATCTCACCACCGCCGAGACGTACCAGATCGACGTCGGGCGGCTGGAAGGCGACTTCGGCGTCCGCCACTTTCTCAACGTGGCCCAGGCGGGGGTGGGAGCGGCCGCCGCCCAAACCGCCCAGCGGGTACAACGGGGCTGGGGAAGGGCCCGCTACCCGCTCGCCTTCCTGGCCCGCCTGCCAGGGTTCCCGCCGGCCGAGATCGACCTCCAGGGCGACAACCGCCGGTCGGAGCCTGTTCAGACCGGCGGACCGGCTTTGGCGGTGATCTTCGCCAATGCCCAGTTCTTCGCCGGGGGCTGGAACGTCGCCCCACGGGCAAATATGACCGATGGGCGCCTCGACGTCCAGATCATCAACACCCAGAAGCGGCGGGCGCCGGCGTTGGTCCCCAAGATCATCCGCGGGGTTCACGCCTCCGACCCTGCCGTTCGGCGCTACTCCCTTTCCGGTTGCCGCCTGGAGACCAGGCCGGTTTGGCCGGTGGAGGCGGATGGAGATTTGGTCGGGAATACGCCTGTCACTGTTTCTGTTTTGGCGGGCGCACTACAACTCAAAATCTGACCCGGCGGCCTTATACTCCCGCCGCTGTTTCTGGGGGTTCCCTATGGCACGCAAGCAAAGCGTCAAAACAGAAGAGATCGAAGAAGAAGTTGAATTCGACGCGGAAGCAGGGCCGGAAGAAGACGCCGAACTAGCCGCAGAAGAAGACGTCGACGAAGTCGATCTCGACACCGAAGAGCTCGAGGACGACGCCGAGAGCGAAGAGGCCTCGGAAGAGGATGAAGACGAAGTCGAGGATGAGGAAGAGGATGCCGAAGGCGATGAGACGCTCGATGACCTCGAAGCCGAGGAGCTAGCGCTTCTCGAGGACGAGGTATCGGAGACGATCCTGGTGGACGAAGTGGCCGAACTCCGAGCGATCCGACGAGAGGAGCTGACGATGGACCTCGACGCCCATGCTGTGAGGGGCGACGAGTTCGTCTGTCAATCATGCTTCCTCGTCAAACGAACCAGCCAACTGGCGAATAGGCGCAAAATGATCTGTCGGGACTGTGCGTCCTGACCAGGTCGTCGTCGTAGTTCCTACCTACAACGAGGCACCCAACCTCGCCCACATGACAGCAGCCGTGCTTTTACACGGCTTCGGCATGGTCATCGTCGATGACAACTCTCCGGATGGAACCGGAAAGCTCGCCGACGAACTCTCCTCCACCACCGATGGCGTCGAGGTCATCCATCGCCCGCACAAGGGCGGAATCGGCCCCGCCTATGCCGACGGCTTTTCTCGGGCGCTGGAGCGCGGCGCCGAGGTGGTCGTGCAGATGGACTGCGACTTCAGCCACAACCCCGAGGACATTCCCCGTCTTATTCACGCCATCGAGGCCGGAGCCGATCTGGCCAACGGCTCCCGCTACGTGCCCGGCGGAGACACCCCCGACTGGCCCTGGCGGCGCAAGTTCCTCTCCCGGGGGGGAAACCTCTACGCCCGCCTCATGTTGGGGATTCCAGTTCGCGATGCCACGGGCGGTTTCCGGGCCTGGCGGGCGCGAGCGCTGGCAGCCCTGCCGTTCGCTCAGGCCCGAGCTTCCGGATATAGCTTCCAGGTGGAGATGGCGATGAGGGCGGTCGATTCGGGCATGGAGGTAGCAGAGGTGCCGATCGTTTTCCGCGATCGAACCCGGGGCACGTCCAAGATGGGTCCAGAGATCGTCAGGGAAGCCATCAAGCTGGTGACTGTCTGGGGAGTCAAGCGCCGGCTTGGCGGTCGTTGATGGAGGTCACCGCCCGATTAGCGATTCCAGAAGACCTCGATTCGCTCATCGATCAGTATCGGGCGCTCGAGGAAGAAATGGCTTCCATCCACCCGATGTGGCCGTTGGCTGACGGGCTCCCTGAACCAGTCGAGGACGCGCTGGCCCAGGCCGTTGAGGATCCTGGGACCGTGGTGACGATGGGACTCATCGACGACGCGCCTTTCGGGTTTCTCGTCGCCCGGGTCGAGGAACTCCTGCCGCAGGCAAAAGAGGAAAAGGTGGGCGCCATCCGCCTGGTGTTTGTCGATCGCGATGCTCGCGAGGTGGGGGTGGGGGAGGCGATGCTCGACCTTGCGATGACGGCATTGCGGGGGAGAGGACTCGATCGATTCGACGCGCATGTCCTTCCCGGACACCGACTAGTCAAGAACTTCTTCGAAGCCGGGGGCTTTGCCGCCCGCTCGATCATCATGCATCATGCCGACTAAGCCCACCCCCCTCCCGGGCGTTTCTCCCCCCAGCGAGCGCAGCGAGCCTTGGGGGGAGTCCCCGAAGGGGGAGGGGGGCCCGCCACTCCCCCCTGCGGGGGGAGAAACAGGGACCGAGCTTCATCCGATCTGCGGAGTGGGGGCGGTACTGCGATCGGGAGATCGTTACCTCCTGGTCCGTCGCGGCCGCCCTCCCCACGAGGGGAAGTGGGCGGTACCGGGGGGCAAGGTTCGGCTGGGGGAGACAATGCGGGAGGCGGTGACTCGCGAGGTGGAGGAAGAGACGGGCCTCGCGGTCGAGGTGGGCAAGCCGATCTGGGTGGGCGAGGCGATGGATTCCGGGCTTCCGCCCACGTGGCATTTCATCTTGATCGATTTCGAGGCCAGCCTGGCCGGGGGTGACCTGCGGGTCGGCGACGACGCGGCCGAGATCGGCTGGTTCACCCTGGAGGAGGCTTTGCGGCTGCCGCTGACCGACACGATGCACGAGCTTTTCGAGGCGATCAACTGAGCACGCTCGATCTCTTGCGCCAACTCATCCGCAACCGCTGCGTCAACGATGGCACGCGCGAGAGCGGTCAAGAGGTCAAATCGGTCGAGACGGTCGCCGAATATCTCGGGGAGAGAGGGACCGTCGTCGAACCGGCTCCCGGCCGGCAATCAGTTGTCTATCGAATACCGGGCAACAACCCCGACGCCCCAGCCCTGCTCCTCCTGCCGCACCTCGACGTGGTGCCTGTCAATCCGGACGGTTGGGACGTCGACCCCTTCGGGGCGGAGGTCTCCGATGGCTTTGTCTGGGGACGGGGGGCGATCGACATGCTCAACCTCACCGC
>JBOGEW010000182.1:0-5254 GCA_050742075.1 Acidimicrobiia bacterium | reverse complement strand
GACCAACGCCAGCACCAACATCAGTGCTGGCAGCCTTGATCTGTGCATACTCTCCTCCTCTTGCTTAGGTCAAACGACGGTGTACCCACCGTCGATGACGAGTTCCGTTCCGTTGAGGAACGAGGCTCCCTTCGACGCGGCAAAGACCACCGCAGCGGCAATCTCCTCGGGCCTTCCCAGGCGGTGGGCCGGACGGCTGAAGGCAAGCATCCGCTCATGGGCCTCTGGGTCCGACGCCGTCGCGATCGCCTCGTCCACCAGCGGGGTTCGAATAGTGCCCGGGCATATGGAAACCGCCCTGATCCCGCGCGAGGCATAGTCGGCAGTTATCGAGCGCGTCAACATGACGAGACCCGCCTTCGACATGTTGTAGGCGACCTGGCCCGGTATCGCGACGAGGCCAGCCTCGCTGGCTACGTTGATGATGATCCCCGACCCCTGGGGCAGCATCACCTCTAGAGCGAGTTTCGCCAGCATGACCGGAGCCCGGAGATTGATTTCCATCAGGCGGTCGAATTGCTCTAGATCGAGCCCGTCGACACCCGCTAGAAAGTGGATCCCCGCGTTGTTGACCAGTAGATCGAGGGTCCCGGTGCGGTCGACCACCGCGCCCACCAGATCACGTGGAGCCTCCGGCTCGGCTAGGTCGGCGGCGATGAAAGCCCCACCCGATCTTTGCTCAAGCTCAGCGGCCACTTTCTCGCCCTCAGCCTCGTTCCTACCGGTGGCCAGCACCCACCACCCGGCATCGGCCAACGCGAGTGCAGTGGCGCGACCTATTCCGCTCGTGGCTCCAGTAACCAAAGCCGAGGCCACGCCTCAGCCTCCCAAGCGGAGCACTGTCGGGTCGAGACCCGCCTGTGCCGCCAGATTCTGGTTGAGAACCTGGACCTCGATCTTGGTGCGATCGGCCCGGTGCCAAGCCCGGTAGAACTCGACCGGCGCGAGATACTCGTCCCACGCCACAGATTCGACGAATAACAGGGGTGATCCTTGATCGACCTCAAGAAGGTCCGCTAACTCGTCTTCGGCGGTTACCGCCTCCACGACGCGCCGGCCGCCAGCCATCGTGAGCCCGGCTCCCTCTGCAAGGGCGCGGTAGAGAGAACCGTTGACGAGATCCGCGTCCATAATCGCTGAGCCAAGCCGCTCGACAAGGTAGTTGACCAGGTACATGACGACGCGGCCATCGACCCAACGGAGCCTCTCCAGGGTCACGCCTTCCGCCCCCACTTCCAAACCCAGTGCTTCCGCCGCGAAGCCCGGGAGTTCGGTCACCTCGCGCCGGATGAGCCGCGAAACGACTTCATGACCCTTGCGTGCCGCCTCGTCATAAAACCCCTGTGAGGACTGAAGGAACCAGAGCTCGGGATAGGTATGGCTGACGAAGGTGCCCCTCCCCTTTTCCCGACGGATGATTCCTTCGTTCTCCAACCCGGCGAGCGCTTGGCGAACCGTCGTCCTCGAGACGCCAAAGTGTTGGCATATCTCTGGCTCGGAGGGGATCTGCTCATCCGGGGTCCAGCGACCGGTGGAGATTTCCTGGACGATGATCTTCTTGAGCTGAAAGTAGAAAGGGATCGGGGAGTTTCGATCGATATGGGTGATCGGGAGGTTTGCCATCTTGGCGCTACTTGTAGGGACAGGATGACTTTATTACATAAACGAGCGCGCTGTCAACGAAGTTTGCATGGGCCTACACACCTCGCACCTTGTCGGCGATGGACGAGAGCCGGGCGAACTGCCCATCGGATAGCCGAAGGTCGAAGACCTCGGCGATGTGCTCGCTCCACCCGTGAAGAAAGTAGCGCCAGCCGTCTTCCACGACCAGACGTCGGTTTGGCGCCGCCGCACGCGCCTGGTCCAGGAACTCGAGACTCCCCCGGTAGTTGAAATCCCAGACAATGCCTTCGTGGGGGAAGGCCGCCTGGTCAGTGATCGGCGACCCAGGTCGATCCTTGCCCAGACCAGTGGCATTGACCACAACGGAACGAGGCGCCAGATGGTTGACCAGCCGATCGCTGTCGGAAGGATCTGACACTCGATGGTAAGAAACGTCGACATCGGACTCGATCCGACTGTGCATCTCGCGCACCGTCTCCAGTCGCTCCGCGGATCGATTAGTCACAACGATGCTTGCTGGTGGTGAGTCAACAGTAAGAAGGCGAGAGGTGAATGCGGCCCCCGAGCCCCCGGCGCCGAGGCACAAGACTTCTGCCCCCGAATAACGAGCGAAGTAGTCAGCGCCCCCTATCTCGACAAATGACCTCCACGAGGTGACCGGGTCCTTCGCCCATCCCTCGACCCTCCCCTCCCTCTTGGCGATGCAGGAGATCTCCCCGCATCGTCTCGCCCAATCGTCGAGACCATCGAACATCTCGGAGGCATTCTTGAAGATGGACACCTTGTGGGTGGTGACCAGAGCTCCCCTGGCCAAGGGGTCCGCTATGACGGTTTCGAGTGCCTCCTTATAACCGGACTCGGGGCCGTGGAGCGGGAGGTCGATCCCGACGATATCGGCCTCCAGCCCGAGAGCCTCCGCCCACTTCGGGAAGAGGCGCATGATGCTCGACCCCCCTGTCGACACCCCGATGAAATACATCCTTTGCATGGTTGAATCCTGTCACTTCGTCCGTATGGGGAGGCGTGTAGGTACCAGGTCCGGTCTGAATCATCAACTTGCAGTCTCACAACTCAGGCCCAGGCCAGGAAGCGCCGCGGGTTCTCGATGAGGAACCGCTCAACTTCTGGGTCGAGCCCGTGTTGGCCAAGAAGATCGACGAACGAAGTCGCGAGATGAGTTAGGCCTGGTGATCCTCCCCAGGCTGCGAGATCACTCCGTCGGGCCAAGTCGCTGCCAAGGATCACCCGATCTCCGAACCCGGCGTCGACGAGCCGGGAAAGGAACTGGGCGCGATTGGCATCTGACGCATACTTCTCCTTCGAGACCTGGTCGTATCCGAGGTAGACCCCGGTACCAGCTATCTCCAGGTGTTCTTCAATCACGAGACGCCGGTCGAGATGACCGATGCACACCTTGCTCAGGTCGGCTCCGGCAAGGTAAAGGCGACGGATCTGTTCGAGACCCATCGTGCCGGCGGTCGTATGCGTAGTTATGGGCGCACCGGTCGCCCGTTGAGCCGCCGCCGCTGCCTTGATGATCCGGCCTTCCGTGTTGGTCACCTCATCCATCGAGGTGCCGATCTTGATAATGCCGGCGCGAACACCGGTGTCTCCGATGCCATCGGTCAGATCAGACACGAACTCCTCGACCAGCTCTAGGTCTGACCGCAACTGTAGGTCTAAGGCGCCGTCCCACCACTCCTGGGAACTGTGACCACACGCCGCCACTACATGAATCCCCGACGCCTTTGATAGGTCGCGGAGCCCGGTCGGGTCACGGCCCAACTCGGCAACGGTGGCGTCCACCAGTGCCGACCCTCCAGCTAACCGAAACCGGGAGAGCTCCTCGAAGCTTCGCGAGTGCTCGATACGGATGAAGTCGCTTCCTCGGTCCAGAAGGGGGTTGAACGACACGTGCTCATGCCCGTACGTGACACCCAGGGACGAAGGGTCGACGTCCCCCAGAACGGTTCGGACCTTAGCCATCGATCGAACGATCCTAGATCCGCGCCCAATGGGCGCCCCTTAGACCGAGGGCCGGCCTGGTCACGAAATCGAAAGCTTTGATTAACCTGATAGCCTCCGGCGGTGGCCCATCCGGCGAGCCTTGATGAGCGACTTCCCTCCCTGGGCAATATACCCATCATCGGAATTCTTCGGAGGTGCCCGTCGGACCGCATCGTCAAAGTTGCAGGATGTGCAGCGCGATCCGGGTTGACGACGATCGAGATCACGTTCGACTCCGACGATCCGACAATCCAGATCCGCTCGATCCTCGGAGCGTTCCCCGAATTGACGGTCGGAGCCGGGACCATTCTGGACACGCGGCAGGCTGAAGCAGCCATCGGCGCCGGAGCCTCATTCTTGGTTTCCCCTGTCGTCAGTGCTGCGGTTCTCTCGACGTGCCTCGAGGTCGACCTCCCCTATCTCCCCGGAGCGGCGACACCGACCGAGATATGGTCGGCCTATGAAGCCGGGGCCACCGCGGTGAAAGTCTTTCCGGCACGCGAGTTGGGCGGACCTGCCTACTTGGCCGCTCTCCGCGCCCCTCTCGAGGGCATACCCCTGGTTGCCACCGGGGGAATCGGCCTCGACGACATCCCTAGGTACCTTGCAGCAGGTGCCGCCGCCGTAGGTCTGGGCGGAACCCTTTTCCCCAGGGACTTCATCGAAAACGGCCTGTTCTCCGAGATCTCTGACCTGGTTTCGAGGGCCGTCGAAATAGCCGGTTGACTGGCTGGTTCCCTCTTATCCAGCAACCCCTGAAAGCAGCCAAGTCGTGGTCAGGATCCTGACTTGTGGTCCGGGCGGCGTCGATGACCTCGCGCAGCTCGTCGTCTTCGAGGGCGCGACGACGATTGGGGAGGCGACGTGGCTTCTCCAGTCCCGCGGCCGGTCTCCGGGCGACGAGGCCTGCCCGCTCGGCGCGGGCGAAGAGCGCGCGCAGCGCCCCGATGCAGTTCTCGCGAGCCGATCGTCCATCGGTTCCCGGCCGGTTACCTCTGGCCCGGGCGACGGCTGCGGCCACGATCGCTTCACAGTCGTCGACGCCGACCTGATCGACCGGTCTGTCGCCGAGCCGGTCGACGGCGAGACGCCAGTAGAACTTGTAAGTGGCGGCCGTCCCCTCGAGAAGCTCACCACCACGGTCTCGACGTACTCGGCGACCGTCGGTGTAGCGGACGGCGATCCCCAGCATTGGTCGATGCGGCCACTAAATCGTCGATGGTCACGCCCAGCGCTTGAGCCTCGGCCAGCAGGACGCGAGCACGCACGAGACGATCCATCACTGGGCCTCTCCTGCGGCGTCGTCGACGAGATCGTCAAGCAGGCTGCTCGGTGCCACGACAACGGTCGGCGAGTCACCTATGCGAGCGGCGACCAGCACCGACCCTGAGAGGTCGACAGCCCGTCGGAGCCATGGGGGCAGTACTAGGCGGCCCCGCTGATCGATCGGCCGGTGCGCACCGAGGCCGCCGCGCCGCAGCACCAGTGTCCGATCGCGGGTGATGGCCTGAAGGGAGGTGTCCACGTCGAGCGCCCGCCTCGCGCCGGCCGGGGAGGGTGATGCGTCCGATCGGCTCCACCCTGACGATCCAGTGACGCCACCGGGGCGCGGGCGCTTCGCCGG
>JBOGEW010000181.1:0-2992 GCA_050742075.1 Acidimicrobiia bacterium | reverse complement strand
CGGTCGACGTTAGGTCGTCCGGTCCTTGACCGTTCTAGCCCTTTCTGCGACCCTTACGCCTGACTCGTGTTCGGTCGAAGCCAAACCGCCACACCGACACCTTCGTATGGCCCCAACATTCGAGTGCTCTCCGAGGAAGAAGACTCAAGACGGGCTTGCGCCGAGTCGAAGAACAACCGAGAACTAGCTACGACGCTGCGGGTCAATCGGAAGAAACCTCTGATCGAGTCGTCAGCATTTCGACAAGGAGTCCTGGATGGGTAGGAGAGCGTTGGTGTTGTTGGTGGCCCTGGTCTTGGCCGGTGTTGCTGCCTTCGCCGTGTTCCAATTCCTCAGCGGCATACAGTCTGAGGTGGAGGCCGATCGCGAGAAAGTCACGGTGTTCCGGGCCGGCTCGACGATCCCCGAAGGGGCCCAGGGTTCCCAGATTCTTCAGCAGGGGGTCATTACCCAGGGCGAAGAGAACACCGAGGACCTCCCCTTGGGTGCAGTGACGAGCGAGGAGCAGCTCCAAGCCGTGCTCGGTGGCCGGCTGGCGGTGGGTCCGATCGATCAGAACGAGATCATCACCACCAGTCAGTGGGCCCAGCTCACTGTCGACCTGAAGCCGCTCTCCGAGTTGATCCCGTCCGGCAAACAGGCGCTGACCATCTCGACCGACGCGGTGCGTGGAGTCAACGGGTTCGTCCGTCCCGGCGACATGGTGAACCTGATCATCACCCTCGACATCGAGTTCACCCAGATCCCGGTGGATTCACCGATCTTCGGCATCCCCACGGAGACCACCGCCGCCGATGGGACCGCCGGCGAGGAGGCAAGCGAGACGGTGACCTACACCCGCTTCGTTCTCCAGGGCCTTCCCGTCCTGGCCGTGGCCCAGGATGTGCGGCCGGAGGAAGGCGAAAGTGCCCCGGTCGTGACCCCAACCGTGGACGCCGAAGGAAATCCGGTTCCTCCCGATCAGGCGGCCGAAGAGGTTCCCCAAACCGTCTTCACCCTGGAAGTGACGCCCGAGCAGGCCGAGCGGATCGCCTTCTCGTTCGAGAATGGTTCCATCTGGATGACTCTCGTACCGTCCGACTTCGTCGAAGTGGAGACCCAGGGCGTCACCATCGAAAGCCTCTTTGCCGGCGATATCGTTAGCGACATCTTCGGTAACTAAGCGAGATTCGCCGAAAAGAACTTAGGAACTCCCAGTGTCGATCTCCGAAAACAACCTGCTGGTAGTTGACGAAGACGCCAGCTTCATCGATGAGGCGAAGCAGCTCTTCGAAGGCCGGCTTCCGACCGCCCGGTCGATAAGCGAGGCTCTCACCGCCATCGAGGGCGGGGCGTTGCGGATGGTCCTGCTGGGCCCTTCCTTCGCCAATGAATCGGCGATCGACTCGGTGCGGGTCCTCCGCAACGAGGACCCATCTCTCCTCTTAATCGCGGTGGCCGACCAGGTCACCTCGGCCTTGTTGCGCTCGGCGATGCGGGCGGGGGTTTCCGCGGTGATCGAGGCTCCTCTGACCGAGGAGAAGGTCGAGGACGCCATCACCCAGTTCGCCAACGACGTTCTCAAACGACGGACGGCCGCGGCTCCGCCGGCTCTCCTCGAGGAGCGGGAAGAAGGCCAGCTGATCGTGGTGATGTCGGCCAAGGGTGGTTCGGGAAAGACGGTCGTCGCCACCAACCTCGCTCTGCTTCTCACCCGCTTCGAGGGTAAAAGCGTGGCCATGGTCGACGCCGATCTCCAGTTCGGCGATGTTTGTCTAGTTCTGCAACTCGAACCACGCTTCACCTTGGTGAACGCCGCCCACGAGCTGCATCATCTCGATGCCCAGCTGCTCGAATCGCTTCTGACCGAGCATCCGAGCGGTCTCAAGGTGATGGCGGCGCCCCTCGAGCCGGCCTTCGCCGACGACATTTCCACCGAGAGCCTGATGACGGTGGTCAGCCTCCTCAAGGAGAACCACGACTACGTAGTGGTCGACACGGCATCGATGCTCGACGAGCTCCTTCTTTCCCTGCTCGAGCGGGCCGACGTCATCCTCCAGGTAGTTGATATGGACCTGCCCTCGGTAAAAAACGCCAAACTGGCCCTGGAAACCCTGCGCCTGCTGAAATTCCCCACCAGCAAGGTAAAGCTGGTTCTCAACCGTTCGAACGCCAAGGCCCGACTCGACGACAAGGAAATCGAGGGTGCCTTGAAGATGTCGATCGCCGCCGCCATTCCCTCCGACGGAGCGGTGGCGGCGTCGATGAACGAAGGCCGGCCGGTGGTGGAGTCTGCTCCCAAGTCGCGGGTGGCCAAGGGTTTCGAATCGGTGGCCGAGCTGATCGTCGGCCCGGTCCCGGAACCGTCTTCAGCGAAGGGTTTCCGGCGCCGAAAGTGATTGACTATCCACTAGTGGCCCGAAAGGGGTAATCAACCGATGTCTACGTTGGCAGATCGAGTAGCGGCGGCTCGGCGGAACGAGCTTTCTTCAGTCACGACTACCCGTAACGACGCCCTCACCGAACTGCGGGGCCGTTTGCACTTCAAGGTCGTGGAAGAACTCGGACCCACTCTCTACGACCGCCAGATGTCCGACGCCGAGCTGCGTCTCCGGGTGATGGAGATGTTGGAGTGGGCGATCGACCAGGAACAAGGAGTTCCCTTGACGATGAGCGATCGTCGTCAGCTCCTCAACGAGATTGCCTCCGACGTCTTGGGCTACGGGCCGATCGATCCCCTCCTCAACGACCCCGAGGTCACCGAAGTCATGGTCAACGGGCCCTTCGACGTCTTCTGCGAGCAGCGGGGCAAGATCACTCGCACCGACGTCCGTTTTGTCGACGACGTCCATCTGCGCCGGATCATCGACAAGATCGTCGGTCAGGTGGGCCGGCGGGTCGACGAGGCGACCCCGATGGTCGATGCCCGCCTTCCCGACGGATCCCGGGTCAACGCCGTCATCCATCCATTGGCGATCGGCGGGCCATTTCTCACCATTCGTAAGTTCTCGGT
>JBOGEW010000180.1:0-4320 GCA_050742075.1 Acidimicrobiia bacterium | reverse complement strand
GCTCGGTCCACGCTCGACGGAAATCCGCCAGCTCGGGATCATCGACAAGGGGGACCAGCTCGGGAAGCTTCGTCCATACCTGCCAGAAGCCTTCGGCGGCGGCACGGCCCCGGCACCAGCCCGGGTCTCCGAGAAGCTGGCGGAGCACGGGTGAACCAATGTCATGGGCGCTGAGGACCTCGCTCCAGGGCGTTCGGGTCCGCCGCCGTTCTCGCAGCAACTCTCGTTCGCGTCCGAGAGACACTGAAAGCAGGGGGCCGAGAAGGAGGCGTCGCATCGCCCGGTCTGCTTCCTCCGCCCAACCTGGAGCAGCGCTCGCCTCCTGGGACTGAGCAAAGGATGCGATAGCCAGATCGAAGATGATGCGAACCGCGGGATGGTCGCTTAAACGCCGATCGGGGCGAACGTGGCCGATCTTGCGGCGCTCGAGCGCACGCGAGAGCTCGGGCAAGAGATGCCGGCTCGATCGAACCAATACCGCCATCCGCGAGTAGGGAATCCGACCTTCGAGATGAAGTCGCTCGACCTTGCCGGCGATCCAGTCCGCTTCGCCACTCGCTTGATCGAAGACGTATGCCTCGACTCGCCCGAGATGAGGGGCAGGAGTGACCTTCCCCGCCCCGCCTGGCAGGTCGCCCCCCGACACGATCCGCACCGCTCGGTCGAGGATGTTGGCGGGCACCCGAAAGCTGGTGGTGAGAACCAGACGTCGGGCCTGGCTGCCATCGAGAGCCCGGAATCGCTCGGGAAAAAGAGCGACATTTTCCAGGTCGGCGCCGCGAAACGAATAGATGGACTGATAGGGATCACCGGTAACGGTGATATTGCGGTGCTCGGCCGACAGCAGCTCGAGCAGTCGCGCCTGTGCCGCTGAAGTGTCCTGGTACTCGTCGACGAGCACATATTGAAATTGCCGGCCAACGGCTTTCCGGACACCGTCGTCTTCGAGCAGGCTCGTCGCCTGAGCAAGGATGCTGCCGTAGTCGAGGCGGTTGCGGGCCCTGAGCTCAGCGAGGTACCGCTCCATGAATCGCGGCAATGCTCGCCATCGTTCCCAACCTGCGGCCAATCGGGCGAGCCCTTCGGGGTCGATGATTCGTTCCTGACATCGCAGCAAAAAGTCGGCGATCTCGGCTGCAAGTGTGGGAGAGCCAAGCAGTGCGCTGAGTGGCACCGGCCAGTCAGTGGCGTCCTCCTTGGCGAGGAGCTCGCGGACCAATGCCGTCTGCTCGGGGGTGGTGAGAAGAGTTGGAATCGTGCCAGGCAGATCACCAGAGGCGCCGTGGGTCTCGAGGAGGCGGCGGGCGAAAGCGTGGAAAGTAGAAATGGCCGGGATCGGGGTGTCTCGCCGAGATGACCGGGAAGAGATGTCGGCGGCGGTTCGACGCGAAAAAGTGAGAACTAGGACTTCGGCCGGAGCCGCCCGGCCTCCCTCGATCAGGTGGCGGGCCCGACGGACCAGGAATTCGGTCTTACCGGTGCCGGGGCCGGCGACGATGATCTGTGGCCCTTCCGTTTCGGCTAGAGCCTTCTCCCAGTCGGCAGGGCCGATGCGCCGGTCTGGCTTCCCGAGGGTCATGGGCCCAACCTAAAAGGCTTTGGTGACAGAAACGTCCGATCGCGGGGATTTGGCCCGCAGCTGAACGGTTACTTGCCGGTGAGCTTCAACACCGCGGTGACTGTTCGAAAAAGGATCCGGAAATCGAGATAAATAGACCAAGAGTCGATGTACTCGAGATCGAGCGCGACCCAGGAATCGAAGTCGGAATCGTTGCGGTTGCTCACCTGCCAGAGGCCAGTCATCCCTGGCTTCATCGAAAGACGACGCCTATGCCACGGGTGATATTGCTCGACCTCGCTCGGTATCGGAGGACGTGGTCCCACCAGACTCATATCGCCCTTGAAGACGTTCCACAGTTGTGGCAGTTCATCGAGACTGGTCGCCCGTAGCACCCGCCCCAGCCTGGTCACCCTTGGGTCCTTGGCGACCTTGAATGCGGGCCCTCGGCGCTCGTTCAGATCAGCCAGTTCGGAGAGACGGTTTTCGGCATCGGTCACCATCGTTCGAAACTTCCAAAGAGTGAATGTGCGCCCGTTGAGCCCAACTCTCGGCTGCGCGAACAGCACTGGCCTCCCTTCAGTGACGAGGATGGCCAGTGCAATGACGGCCATGACCGGAGCAAAAACGATTTGCGCTCCCCACGTCAAGACGACGTCAATTGTCCTTTTGCACGCAGCCACCATGGGCCGATCCGGGGCGGAAACGAGGCTGAGAACCGGGATGCCCGCCAGTTGGTCGAGCCGGCTTCGTGAATTGATGGTTCCCGGCAACGGGATCGGGATGCGAATGGCCTTGCCCTGCTGTTCGACGATTTTCGCGATTGCCCCGATCCGCCCCCACTCTTCGAGGGGCAAACACACCACCACTTCGTCGACGACGACGTGCTCGAGGACGATGGAGAGATCACCGAACGTCCCCAGCCGCGGGTAGTCGAGGAGGAGCCCGCCACCGTCGTCGAGGAACCCGACCACATTTACCCCCGCTTCTGGATGTCCGGTGCTTTCGGCAACGATGCCCGTCGCGACCGGCCCCGATCCGATCACCAATACGTTTACGACTCCCTTACCCGCCTTCCGCCGCCGGCGAGACCACCCCCGGGCGGTGAAGCGCACACCGGCCATGCCGGCGAGAACGGTCGGAAAGTACCCAATCAGAAAGAGACGGCTGACCTCGTCGCGGTCCGTGACGAACAACAAGGCCAAAGTGACCATCGCCGTCCACCCGAGGAGCCGGGCAACTCGCCGAGGATGAAAGGACGGCGAGTCGATCCCCCCGAACGCGTAGTGGCCGGTTAGCCAGCCCACGCCGACAACCAGGCTCAAGTAGACGGGGACCGCCACGATCCATCCGGTGATGGTTCTGTCCCACACCAGAGGCCAGTGCAGTCCGAAACGGAGCCGGGAAACAACGACGAAGGCCGAGACCAATACCAACCAATCTGTCAATGCCACACCGAATGCAGTGGGCAGCAGACGTTTGCCGACGAAGCCCGGATCCCCCTGGCGGGGTGGCAGCCACTCGGTCGCCCTGAGGTCAATTGTTTCGGCGAGGACAGTGCCTCTCGTCGGCTCCGGCAAAACGGGTCCCCCGTAACTTGTCCCCCGCCGACCGACCTGGCGCCTCGACTCCACCTTACTTCACTTCTTCGGCTCCCGCCACTTTGAGTGATGATGCCTCATGCAGAGTGGTCAAGGAGCTAGTGTGCCCGTGTCCGCTCCCCGGGGGATGGAGATGCCCCTCCGAGTTCTGCCTCGTCCCAATCGTCATGGAATCGCCCTCGTAACATCGTTACTGGCGTTGGTTGGTTGCTCGGGCCAGTCCGTTGCCGAACCGCATCTTCCTTCCGTGCCTCCCTCGACCCTTACGGGCAGGATTCCACCTGAGGCGGCGGGGGCGCCAACAACGAAAGTTCCGACAACGAGAGTTGATACGTCGACCACCTCGATGATGCCGTCTCCTACCTCCACCCTGATCGGATCGGTGACCGCGGCCGTCGGAGCAGACGCATTTGTCGCTCCGTCGGCGGTGGGAAGCGGCGACGGCAGCTCGGTGGATAACGCCGCCGCCATCTCCCGGCTCAACAGCCTCATCGCCCGGGTTGGTCCCGGCGGCGTGATCGAAATCTCAGCCGACGCTGGTCCCTACACCATCGCCCAACCAATTGGATTGAGCGCGGGGGGCATGGCCTCCGCGCCGGTCACAATCAGGGGGCCACTCAACGGTTCGTCGCCCGAACTTCGCGGCCTCCGAGAGTCGCCATACTCGGCCGCAGGGGAGCCCGGGAGGGCTCTTTTCCGCCTCGATGCAGGAGCAAACCACCTCGTTTTCAGGGGCCTGTCCTGTGTCAATGCCGGCAACGGCTGTTTTCACGTGGCCGCCCCTCTACGCGATCTGGCGATCAGCGATGTGACCGCGGCGAACGTTCAAAGGTTCTTCGAGAATCGAGCAGGGCAGGGTCAAGCCGACGCCACCATCGACGGACTTGTCATCTCGAACGTGAGAGTGTCGGGATTCTCCAAGGGTGCAATTCGCATCGGCTACAACTCCCACGACATCGAGCTGGCTGAGATCATCGGCGACTCCCAACGACAGGATGGGGACAACTTCGCGATTGGCATCCACCTAGTTGACAGTGTCCATGATGTATCCATCGAGCGGGTATCGATGGACAACGCCCGCGACACCATCCACGAGTATTGGAACGGAGACGGCTTCGCTGCCGAAGAAAATGTCTATCAGCTCCACCTGATCTATACCAG
>JBOGEW010000179.1:0-5044 GCA_050742075.1 Acidimicrobiia bacterium | reverse complement strand
GGCCCTCGCCCACCTGAGAGCCGGTCAAGTGGTAGGCATTCCGACCGACACGGTTTATGGGATCGGGGCGGATCCGCACAACCCCGAGGCGGTGGCCCGGCTTTTCGCGATCAAGGCTCGGTTCGCCGGGCAGCCGATCGGACTTTTGGTCCCCGACCTCGAGGCTGCTCTGGAAGTCGTTGATCTCCCCGACTACGCCCGACTGTGGGCGAGCCTTCATTGGCCCGGTGCATTGAATCTCGTGGGCCGGCCGAAACTGTCCTGGCCGCCCGGAGTCGGCGACACTGATTCCCTTGCGGTGCGTGTGCCCGCTCATGAGATTGCCCTCGATTTGCTGGCAGCCGCCGGACCGCTGGCGGTGAGCAGCGCCAATCGGAGCGGTAAGTCCGAGACCCACAACGACTTGCAAGCCGCCTCGGCTCTCGGCGACGAAGTGGCCCTTTATTTGACGGGTGAGTCCCCGGGTGGTCTCGCCTCTACCTCGGTGGACGTCCGCTCCGCTGAGCCCATCCTCCTCCGCGGGGGCCCGATCGACCTCGGCCTCTGAGATCTGAAATCTGATGTCTGTTGTCTGACCCCTATCCTCGCCCACGATGATTGACACCCGGCCGATAGAAGCGGTCGATCCCGAAATCGCCCGCCTGATTCGTCGGGATGTCGAGCGACAGAACACCCACATCCACCTGATCGCCTCGGAGAACTTTGCCTCGCCGGCGGTGATGGCCGCCTCCGGGTCCGTCTTCACCAACAAATACGCCGAGGGCTATCCCCATCGTCGCTACTACGAGGGTTGCGGGGTGGTCGACGAGATGGAGACCCTGGCCATCGATCGGGCCAAGGCCCTCTTCGGGGCGGAGCACGCCAACGTCCAGGCCCACTCTGGGGCACAAGCCAACATGGGGGTCTACTTCTCGCTGATCAAGCCCGGAGACACCGTTCTGGGGATGAGGCTCGATCAGGGCGGTCACCTCACCCATGGATCGCCGGTCAACTTCTCCGGGCTCTATTACAACTTCGCCGCCTATGGGGTCGATCCTGATACCGAGACGATCGACCTGGCCGAGGTCGAACGGCTCGCCAAAGAGCACCGACCCAAGATCCTCCTCGCCGGCTATTCGGCCTATTCCCGTCACCTCGACTACGAGGGCTTTCGACGAATCGCCGACGAGATCGGAGCGATCTTCGTGGTCGACGCCGCTCACTTCATCGGGCTGGTCGCCGGTAAGGCCTATCCCAACCCCGTGCCTCACGCCGACCTAGTGACTGCCACGACTCACAAAGCCTTGCGCGGCCCACGAGGGGGGATGATCCTCGCCAAGTCGAAGTTTGCCGCCGATATAGACAAGGCGGTCTTCCCCAATGCCCAGGGGGGGCCGATCATGAGCCAGATCGCTGCCAAGGCCGTCTGTTTTCAGGAGGCCTCCACTCCGGCGTTCTCTGAGTACGCGCATCAGATTGTGCGCAATGCCCAGGCGATGGCGCGCCAGATTCAGGAAGACGGGGTGCGGGTGGTCTCGGGCGGCACGGACAACCATCTCTTCCTCATCGACCTCCGCTCAATCGACGAAGCGCTGACCGGCAAGGAGGCCGCCGGCCGACTTGATCGCATCGGCATCACCCTCAACTTCAACACCATTCCCAACGATCCTCGCCCTCCTTACCGCGCCTCAGGGCTCAGGATCGGAACCCCGGCCATGACGACGATGGGGATGAGGGAGACCGAGGCGCAGGAGATCGCCAGCCTCATCGTCCAGGCCCTCCGCGGCCAAGACCTCGACAAGGTGGAGCGCCAAGTGCGGGAGCTCGCCGCCTCCTTTCCCCCCTACCCATCCGACTTCTCGGGTCACGTTTGAGATCGCGCGTTTGTCTGTGGGCCGGAACCCTTGCTGTACCACCGCTACAGCCCTGGGTCGCTAGAAGCTGCTAGGCTTTGTGAAAAGATTCACAAGATGAGCGACATGGACAGCCGCCCACCGACCATTCAGGAGACCAACGACTCGGTCAATGAGTGGGCGACGTCGGGTTCCTTCTTGGGGTCGATCCTTTCCGGCACCCTCCTCGGCTATCTCGCCGATCTCTGGCTCGACACCCGACCCTGGTTGGTGGTGATTGGAATCCTGGCCGGCTCTTATGCCGGGTTTGTGACGATGTGGAGACAGTCGAAGGGCATCGAGCACATCGAACGGCGACGGCCGTGAATTCGGAACTGCCACCCTCGGCCACGGTGCCGGTCGAAGCGATGATGGCCCGACACATGATCGGCCGTTCCATCTACCTCGTGCTGCCGGTTCTTGGCATCGCCTGGCTTCTCGGGGGGAGCGGAGCAATGATCGCAGCTGCCATGGGACTGGCGGTGGTGGTAGTCAACTTCTATCTCGCCGGAAAGGTCCTCAGCCTGGCGATTCGCCATTCCCTCACTATGTATCATGCCGCCGCTTTGATCGGCTTCGTCCTTCGTATGGCCCTCATCGCCGGGACGATGCTGTTGGTGGTGCGCCTTGTCGAGATCGACAGGGTGGCTTTCGGGATCTCGGCTGTGGTCTGCTATCTGGTGCTGGTCACGCTGGAAGCGATCGCAGTGATGAAGGGGCGGGAAAGGAACCTGGATTGGGCACGCTGACGACATTGCTGGCGGCGGTCGAGCACCACGAGTGCGATGTCGCGAACGAGGTGATTTGTGCCCCGGAGAACGTCAACGTTCTCTTCGAGTACAAAGTGCCCTGGTTCAGCATCGGCCCGGTCAACTTCACTCGAACCTCGTTTCTGATCTTTCTCGCCGCGGCCGTTGTCATTGCCCTCCTGTATTTCGGGCTGCGGCGAAATCGGCTGGTCCCCACCAAATTCGAAGCGGCGATTCAGAGCCTGGTGGAGTTCGTACGGGATGGGATCGCCCGCGACATCATCGGGCCCGAGGGTGTGAGGTATACCCCGTACCTGCTCTCGATCTTCATGCTGATCCTGGTAGGCAATCTCTTCGAGCTCACGCCCTTGATCAACTTCCCCATTACCTCGCGGATGGCGCTACCCGCCTTCCTCTCGATCGTGACCTACGTGATATTCGTGTTCGTCGGGTTCAAGAAGAATGGGCTCCACTATCTGACTGACATTGCCTGGCCGAAGGCTGTCCCCATCGGGCTGCGGTGGCTGGTCGGGCTGATCGAAATCGTCTCGACGTTCATCTTGCGACCGATCACGCTCGCGGTCCGGCTTTTCGCCAACCTGGTCGCCGGACACCTCATGCTCTCGCTCCTGCTGGGCTCGGGGATCGCATTCGTTCTTGCGGTGGGTGAGATCGGGCCCAAGGCGGGCATCGGGGTCGTCTGGTTTGCCTTTGGCCTCTTGATGTTCGTCTTCGAGTTGCTGGTGGGCGTCCTCCAGGCGTACATCTTCACTCTCCTCACCGCGGTCTACATCCAAACATCCATACATCCGGCGCACTAAGGAGGCACAGATGGAAGGCAATATCGAGCTACTCAAGGGAGCGATCGCCTTGATCGGCTACGGGTTGGGGGCGGTGGGACCGGGCATCGGTATCGGCATCGTTGCCGGCAATGCCATCACCGCCATGGCCCGGCAGCCGGAGATGACGGGCACGATTCGGGCCACCATGTTCCTCGGCATTGCCCTGACCGAAGCTCTGGCCCTGATCGGGTTTGTCCTCTTCTTCATTGCCTAGGAGGTTGTCAGTGTCAACGCGTGTGTGGATTGCGGTCCTAGCTCAGGAAGAGCCCGAAGCCAGCTCAAACGTCTCCTTAGTGCTGCCCGAAACCAATGAGCTGATCGCGGGCATAGTCGCTTTCATCATCGTCTTCTTCTTCGTTTGGAAATGGGCTCTGCCCTCCGTCAATCGCACCCTCGAAGCGAGACAGAAGGCAATCACCGGAAAATTGGAGGATGCCGAGCGGACGAAAACCGAGGCCGAGAACCTGCGCAAAGACTACGAACAGCAGATGGCGGATGCCCGCAGCAAAGGGAACGCCATCATCGAAGAGGCGCGCAAGTCGGCTGAGCAGATGAAGACCGATCTCATTGAACGGGCGCAGGCGGAAGCCGATGGCATTGTCACCAAGGCCCGGGAGGAAGCCGGTGAGGAGAAGTCCCGAGCCCTGACCGAGGCCCGTCGTGAGGTCGCCAACCTGTCGATTGATCTGGCCGAGAGGGTCGTCGGAAAGAACCTCGACCGGGAAACTCAGCTCGGCCTGGTGGACCAATACATCGCCGAGCTGGATAAGAAATAGATGACGATCGCCGACCGCGCCGGATCCGATCGAGTCGAGGGATGGGCTGAGGCCATCTTCGACTTGGCGTCCGCCGAAGGTCAGCTCGAAGGCGCCGAGCGCGATCTCTTCGTCATTGCGCGGGCGATGGCTGACTCGAATGAGTTGCGCGATGCCCTCACCAATCCCCAGCTTCCCGTCGACCGCAAGCAAGGCATCATCGACGATCTGATCGGTGGGCGCGCTCCCGATCTGATTAGGGGCTTGATCTCGTTCGTTATTTCCCAGGGGCGGGCCTCGGAGCTACCCGCGATCGTCGATGCCTTCATCGAGCGAGCTGCGGCATCGCGTTCGCGGGCCGTGGCGGAGATTCGGTCGGCGATCCCGCTCGATTCGGCCACGGTTGACCGGCTGGTCGCCGCCTTGTCGCGGACGACCGGCAAACAACTGGAAGTGAAAACAATTGTCGATCCCGACCTGATCGGGGGAGTCGTAGCCCAGGTCGGTGACGTCGTTTTCGATGGATCCGTGGCTCGACGTTTGAGCGATCTCCGACAGGCGCTGCGAGGAGGATGAGCACGAGATGACAAAGGACAGTGAATGGCTGAACTGACGATTACACCCGACGACATCACCGCTTCCCTCCGCCAGCGCCTCTCAGACTGGAAGCCGAGCCTCGAGCAAGAGACGATTGGCTATGTGACTTCGATCGCCGACGGAGTCGCCCGGGTCAAAGGACTTCCTAACGTGATGGCGTCGGAATTGCTCGAATTCCCCGGGGGCCTGCTGGGGGTTGCCCTCAATATCGACGAGGACGACCTCGGAGT
>JBOGEW010000178.1:0-10700 GCA_050742075.1 Acidimicrobiia bacterium | reverse complement strand
GGGTGGACCAAGATCATGATGGAGCAAGTGATGGCCGATCTTGCTCTCTCGGATCCCTCCTGGTCGATGACCTTCCTTCGCTATTTCAACCCCGTGGGAGCGCACGAAAGCGGGAGGATCGGCGAGGCGCCCAATGGAGAACCCAACAATCTCATGCCTTTTGTCAACCAGGTTGCGGCCGAGATCCGACCCACGCTTCGAGTCTTCGGCACTGACTATCCCACCCGGGACGGAACGCCAATTCGCGACTACGTCCATGTCATGGATGTGGCCGAGGGCCATGCGCGGGCGGTGGGGGCTCTTACCGGGGAGCTCGGCACTCACGTTTACAACCTGGGCACCGGGCAGGGAACGACTGTGCTCGAGTTGGTTTCCGAGTTCGAGTCGACCAACGGAGTGTCTGTTCCCTGGAGCCCGTCCGCTCGCCGGCCCGGTGACGTGGCCGAGAGCTGGGCGGCGGTGGAGCGAGCCTCGAAGGACCTGGGCTGGCAGGCCAAGCGGGATCTCTCCGACATGTGCCGCGACGCCTGGCACTGGCAGCAAGCTAGCCAGACGGCATCGCGGTCGGACCAGCACTAGGTTCTGATTGAGGTGGCGATGGAAACTCTGACCTCGGTCAACTCGACGGTCGAGAGTGTGCTCGCACTCCTGGACAAAACGCCCGCCGACAAGGACCGGGCGCTCCTCGTCGAGTTCGCCAAGGCCTACTTGCGTCGCATCCCCCCGGGCAGCAGCCTGAGCCCCAGCGCCTGGCTCGCAGAGGTCAATTCTCTCTTTGAATACATCAAGGTGCGTTCCGATCCCGTCGCGGTGCGGGTCTACAACCCCGAGTCGGACTCCGAGCAGGGGACCGTCGTCGAGATCAATGCCGAGGACAGTCCGTTCCTTCTCGATTCGATCACGAACGAGGTGGCGGCGCACGGCCTCGAAGTCTCTCGGGTCAACCACCCGGTGATCGGAGTCGAGCGCGACGACAGCGGTCGGCTGGTCGAGGTCGGGCACGCCCGGCATGCCCGGCACAAAGAATCCGTTCAGCACTACGAACTCGACCGTCGTCTCTTCGACGCCGACTTGTCCGGCCTCGAGCGAGCGCTGCGATCGGTGCTGGCTGACGTCCGCTTGGCAGTTGACGACTTCTATCCGATGATGGATCGGGTCAACCGGATGGTGGAACTGGCCCGGCGATCCACGGGGTTCTACCCGGAGGCCGACATCGGTGAGGCCATCGCCTTCCTGCAATGGCTACGAGACAACAATTTCGTCTTTCTCGGTTACCGCGAATACCGGGTGGTAGAGGTGAACGGTCAGGCGTGTGTGACGGTCGTTCCACAGACCGGGTTGGGGATCCTCTCTGACACCAATCGTTCGCATGTGGCCG
Source organism: Acidimicrobiia bacterium (assembly GCA_050742075.1). Classification (GTDB taxonomy): domain Bacteria; phylum Actinomycetota; class Acidimicrobiia; order Spongiisociales; family ZC4RG35; genus JACCTH01. Next base: position 9,322 of record JBOGEW010000178.1, on the reverse strand, counting down.
AGCCGGTTCCGCTTGACGACCTCAGCCCCGAACTCGCCGCCCGCTACGAAAAGGGCGATCTGCTCGTGATCACCAAGACGAATCGGGTCTCGACCGTCCATCGCCGGGTCAAGCTCGACTATGTCGGAGTACGCATCATCGGGCCCTCTGGCTCCACGGTGGGTGAAGCTCGGATGGTCGGTCTGTTCACCTCGAAAGCCTTGATGGAGCCTGCATCCCACGTGCCCATCTTGCGACGCAAACTTTCCAATCTGGTCGCCTCTGAGGATCTGATCGAGGGTTCCCACGACCACAAGGCCGTCATCCAAATTTTCGAGGGCTTCTCGAAACACGATCTCTTCACCGCTCCAAGCGATGAACTCCGCCGCGTCGTCATGGGTTTGCTGACGCTCCACGAAACCCATCAGCTCCGACTTTTCGTCCGCAGGGATCTCCTCGAAAGAAGCGTGTCGATCCTGGTAGCCCTACCCCGGGATCGCTTCAACGCCGAGCTTCGCAAACGGCTCCAGGAACTCTTCATGGCTCGCTACAAGGGCGTGTCGATTGACTATCACCTGGAGCTGGGTGAAGCGGACCCGGCCCAGATCCATTTCACCGTTTGGGTCAATGGCCCGGTTCCGGAAGTCGACTATGAAGAGCTTGAGGCCGAAGTGCTGGCCCTGACGAGAACCTGGGCGGACCGGCTGACCGAGACGCTGGAAAAGGCCAAGCTGGGGAAGGGCCGTCACATCGGCGAGATTTGGAGTCACCGCTTCCCGGATTACTACATGGTTGCCGAGACCATGGAAACTGCGGCCGAGGATGTCCTGGCCCTCGACCGGATTGCCTCCTTCCAGGAACCGTTCACGGTTGGAATCCGCAACGAGTCGCATCTAGGGGAGGACCTGACCCGGGTGCTCTTGTATCGCTCCGATGGGAAGCAACCCCTCTCCGAGCTGGTGCCGGCGCTCGAAGACATGGGCATGCATGTCATCGAAGAGGTTCCCACCCGAATTTCAGGAGAGGGCCAGTACTTCATCCATGACTTCGGGGTCGTCGGAAGCGACGGCGAGCCGCTCGACCTGGGGGCGTGCCGCGATCGGGTATCGGCGGCTCTGACCGCGGTGTGGTCGCACGAGGCGGAATCGGACGAGCTCAACCAGCTGGTGATCACCGCCGACCTCACCCACTGGGAGGTAGGGATCATCCGGGCCTACCGGGTGTATTGGCGGCGGCTGGCGGCCGCGTTCACGGTTGGGTACCTCAACGATGTCCTCAACGGGTTCCCGCGAATCGTCGCCGACCTGATGGCGCTCTTCCGCGCCCGCTTCGATCCGAACCTTGACAAGGCCGATCCGGATGCCATCCGCAAGCGCCTCCTCGCCGCGCTGGATGCAATTCCCTCGATCGATCACGATCGCATCCTCCGTGCCTTCTTTCGCCTCATAGAGGCGACCCTGCGAACGAACGCTTTCCTTCCACATCGCACCAACCTGGCGTTCAAGCTGCTGTCGGCTGCTGTGCCCGACATGCCTCACCCGATCCCGCTGGCCGAGATCTTTGTGTATGGACCCGGGGTTGAGGGCGTCCACCTGCGTGCGGGGCCGGTCGCTCGCGGGGGCATTCGGTGGTCGGACCGGCGCGAGGATTACCGGACCGAAGTCCTTGGGTTGATGAAGGCCCAGGTGACGAAGAACGCGGTGATCGTTCCCACTGGAGCCAAGGGCGGCTTCGTCTTGCGCCGAGTCCCGATCGATCCCGCTTCCGTGGCGCCGGAGGTGAAGGATCAATACGCCCACTACATCCGGGCCCTGCTTGACGTCACCGACAACCTGGTGGCCGGTGAGGTGCTCCACCCCGATGGGGTGAGGGTGCACGACGCCGATGATCCGTATCTGGTCGTGGCGGCAGATCGGGGCACCGCCGCGTTCTCCGATCTCGCCAACTCCATTGCGGCCGAGTACGGCTTCTGGCTGGATGATGCCTTCGCCTCCGGCGGCTCGGCCGGCTACGACCACAAGGCTCTCGGCATCACCGCCCGCGGTGCCTGGAAATCGCTCGAACGCCATTTCCTGGAACTAGGGATCAATCCTCATGAGACGCCTTTCACGGCCATCGGGATCGGTGACATGTCGGGAGATGTTTTCGGAAACGGCATGTTGGGTTCGGATCAGCTCAAGCTGGTGGCAGCCTTCGATCACCGTCACATCTTCATCGATCCCACGCCGGATCCCGCTACGACCTATGCCGAGCGCCGCCGTCTTTTCGACCTACCTCGATCTTCCTGGGATGACTTCGATCGTTCAGTGCTCTCCGAGGGCGGAGGAATCTTCTCCCGAACGCTGAAGAAGATCGTTATCTCCCCGCAGGCACACGAGGCCCTGGGGACCACTCAGGCCGAGTGGACTCCGATTCAGTTGATACGGGCGATTTTGAAAGCACCGGTGGACTTGTTCTGGAACGGTGGGATCGGGACCTACGTCAAGGCCACCCTGCAGGCCCATGAGGCGGTGGGGGACAGGGGCAATGACACGGTGCGGATCGACGCCAGCGAACTCCGGGCGCGGGTGGTGGTGGAGGGTGGAAACCTGGGTCTGACCCAAGCGGCCCGTGTGGAGTACGCGCTGGCGGGCGGGAAAATCAACACTGATTTCATCGACAACTCCGGTGGGGTCAACTGCTCGGACCGCGAGGTCAATCTCAAGATTCTCTTGCGGATGGCGGAGGAGCGGCAGGGGCTCGGCCGGGAGGAACGCGACCGTCTGGTTGAGTCAGCTGCCGACGAAGTGGTCGAACGGATCCTTTATGACAACTTCCAGCAGGCGCAAATGATCTCCCAAGAGGAAGGCGCCGCCGATCGCCGGATCTGGGCCCACGAGCAACTCATGGCCCAACTCGAGCGCGAGGAGATTCTCGACCGGGCCCTCGAGGGCTTGCCTCTGACTGAAGTACTGGCAGAGCGGGGTCATCGGGGTGGAAAAGGTCTGACCCGGCCCGAGCTGGCAGTTCTGCTGGTTGATGCCAAGCGCAGCATCTACGAGTCGATGGTTGCCAGCGACCTCGTGGATGACGAATACCTGATCAACGACCTCGCCGAGTATTTCCCCGACGAGGTATCGAATCGGTATGAGGAGCTCTTACCGCTCCATCCCTTGCGGAAGGAACTCATCGCCACCATCGTCTCCAACGACGTGGTCAACAGCGTCGGGATCACCTTCGTCAGCCGGACCGCGCCCCGAAGCGGAAACTCGATTCCCGAGATCGTGAAGGCTTACCGGATCGCCCGGGACGTTTCAGGAGCAATTCCCCGATGGGAGGCGGTCGAGAAACTGGTCGGCACGTTGCCCAATCGTCTGTGGCTAGAGCTGATGACCGGCGCCGACCGGGTAGTAGCCGCCCTCACCCGTCGGTATCTCACCCGTTTGCCGCGGGGAGGAATCGGGGAGGCGGTGGCCGCCGACATGGCCGGGTTCGGCGACTTCGAGGAGACCTTGCCCGATTCAGGGCCGAAAGAGTGGCAGCAGGCCCACGAGAAGGAGGAGTACGACATGGTCGAGGCCGGGGTGCCTACCGACCTCGCCCGCAGGTATGCCTACCGGCGTCAATTGGTCCACGCTCCGGATGCCATCGCCCTCGCCAATCGATTCGACCGACCGGTCTCAGAAGTCGCCGAAGTGATGTTCCATGCGGGCCAAGCAGTCGGTCTCGACCGACTGGAGTGGATGGCCGCCGGCTACAAGTTCGTCGATTCGTGGCAACGATGGGCGCTCGAGACGCTGGAAGACGACATGGTCGGGATCCGCCGCCAGCTCACCGAGGCGATCCTCGAAGCAGCAGGGGATTCGACCCCGGCCGAGGCGGTCGCCGCCTATTTGGAGGAACAAGCGCCTGCCCTGCACCGCCTCGAGACCTTTATCGACGGCCTGGGGGACGAACAGCCCAAACACTTGTCCCCGTTGATGATCGGGGTCCGCCAACTGCGGTCCCTGATCGGTTAAATACGAACCCTGGGTTGCAAGCCCTCGAAATCGACCACTGCGGCCCACAGAACGAATCCCGGTCCCCTGCTAAGTAACATAACGGGGATTATGGGCGCTTTAGAGGCGAGGATTATCGCAGCGGTCGGTAAGTGGTGATGACCACACCGCTACTGGTCGGTTGCGCGCTCTCCAGCTGAAGTTTCTTGAGCTTGGTGTCGTCGGCGAAGAGCTTCTTGCGTCCTTCCCCGGCGATCACCGGGTGGATGAGAAGCACCAACTCGTCCAGCAGGCCCAAATCCAATAAGGACCTCACGAGGGTTGGGCTGCCCGCGACCGAGATGTTCTTACCAGGCGCCGCCTTGAGGCCCTCGATAGCAGTAGTGAGATCTCCGCCCTTGATAAGGGAGCTGTTCTCCCATTCGTCAACGTCTTTCAGAGTGTTTGACACGACGTATTTGGAAGAATTGTTGATCCAGTCGGCAAACCCCACATCTTCGCCACTGGTCACGGTGGGCCAGTAGCCCGCCCATTCGGTGTAGGTCACCCGCCCGAGCAGAATGGTGTCGGCGATTTCCAGCGCACTGGTCAGCGCCTCCCCCATCTGCTCATCGAAATCGAATTGCCATTGGTCAGGCGATTCGGCGACTCCGTCGAGCGAGACGAATAGACCCGATACAACCTTGCGCATGTTTCAACCCCTTTCGTAAGAACTAGTAAGCGCCGAGGCGCTCCAGCAGATTCTTGGCGAACACCCCGCCGTCGAGGTCAACGCCGACCGACGCGTTGGGGGTCTGGCCAGTGACTTGCCAACGATCGACCACCGTTCGACCCCGGCAGAGGTCGGACTGGGTCTCGACGGTGACGTGGCAGTCGACAGTTTCCACCAGGTCCGGCCATATGAGATGGGCGACTGCCAGCGCATCGTGAATCGGCACTCCCCCACGGCTCTCGTAGTGGCGTGGGTGGTTAACCAGGAAAAAGTCGAGCAACTCGGCCACGAATTTTCCAACTTCGCCGGCCCCACGAAGCTGGTCGGCGTGATCGGCACCGAGCAACGCCTTGTGGGTTACATCGAGTCCCATCATCGTGATGGGAAGACCAGAGTGAAAGACGCGATGCGCGGCCTCCGGGTCGACGTAGATGTTGAACTCGGCGGCCGGGGTCACGTTGCCCGTGGCGATGGCGCCTCCCATGAGGACGATGCGGGCGATCCGGGACCCGATGTCCGGATAGCTGTTGAGCAGAACGGCAATGTTCGTTAGCGGTCCGACCGGGACCAGGGTCACTGGTTCTTCGGAGGCTGCGATCTTCTCGGCCAGAAAATCCACGGCATGGACGTCAACCGCGGTTGTCTTCGGAGCGGGGAGCATGGGTCCATCAAGCCCGCTTTCGCCGTGCACGTTGGCGGCGATCTGCAAAGGTCGATAAAGGGGCCGGGCAAAGCCGGCAGCGACCGCTACGTCGCTGCGTTGGGCGAGTTCGAGAACTCGCAGCGCGTTGGGCGTCGTCTTGTCGAGACCGACGTTGCCGGCCACAGTCGTCACTCCTAGGACTTCAAGCTCCGAACTGGCAAGAGCTAGTAGCAACGCGATGGCGTCGTCGTGACCGGGGTCACAATCGATCAGGATCGGGATTCCCATCAGCGAAGGATGGAGTCGACTTGTTCGCGGGTAGGGAGCGAAGCCTGCGCACCTTCACTAGTTGTAGCCAGCGCTCCGGCCGCCACCGCTCGGGTTAGAGCGACCTCGGGGGTGAGATCGTCGAGGAGGCCGACCGTCAGTGCTGCCACCAGGCAATCGCCCGCACCGACCGTGTCGACGGCATCGACCGGGGGCGGGACCGCCGCGGCCACCTGGCGTCCATGCCGGAACAGAACCGCCCCCGCCGGGCCTCGGGTGATCGCCACCAGGCCCTTGCAATCCTCCAAGTCGTCGCCGAGGGCGGCACGCTCGACTTCGTTGACGACCACCAGGTCGGCTCGTCGCAGTACCCCTGGCGGCAGCTTGCGGGCGGGGGCGGCGTTGACGCAGAGGAAGCCCGAGCATGTAGCCGCCACTGCAGACACCGTTTCGATCGGAATCTCTAGCTGACATATGACCGACTCCCCCGACTTGAGCTCGACCGCGTCCGGCGTCAAGGATCGGTTCGCTCCCGGCGCCACCGCGATCGAGTTCTCTCCGTTCTCGGCGACGATGATGATCGCCGTCCCGGTGGGAAGAGATTCGTGTGCCCAGCATCGACTCAGATCCACGGCCGCCTCTTCGAGCAGACCGAGTGCGATCTCTGCGGCTTCGTCATCTCCCACCGCAGCTACGAGGCCGACGTCAGCTCCGAGCCGACGTGCGGCCAGAGCTTGATTTCCGCCCTTTCCTCCGGGGTGTCGCGAGAAGACACCGCCGGTGACCGTTTCCCCCGGCACCGGCAAGGTTTTCACCCTCATGACCAGATCGAGGTTGACGCTCCCGACGACGGTTACCGCGGCCATATCCTTTCGACGTTAGCCAGGGATACACTCGCCCCTCCTTGACCAGGCCTGATCCCCGCGTCATCGCCCATCTCGATGCGATCGGCGAGCGCTATGAGGTTTTACCGTGCGATCCCGGCCTCGCTGACACCGCAGCATTTTGCGCGGCTTACGGGATCCCCCCAGAACAATCCGCCAACGCGATCCTCGTCACCTCGCGGCGGCCGGTCGGTGAGTCGGCAGTCTGTCTGGTACTGGCTACCAATCGACTCGACGTCAACGGTGAGATCAGGCGGCGACTGGGCGTCAAGAAGGCCTCGTTTGCTCCGGCCGAGGAAACGGCGGCAGTCACCGGGATGGAGATCGGTGGGGTTACCCCATTCGGGCTGCCAGCTCACCTACGAGTGTGGATCGATCGCAGAGTGATGGATCCGCCGTGGGTCATCGTCGGGGCTGGTACCCGGGAGGCGAAGATCAAGATCGCCCCCTCAGTCTTTGATCGCCTCGAGAACGCTTCCGTCATCGAGGGACTTGCGCTCAGCACTGAGGAGAGCCCTTCGCAGGAGTAGGCCGTATCCGACGATCCCGATCATCAAGAAGCTGAACCACTGAATGGCGTAGGACAAGTGGTTGCCTTCGGAGGTGCTGTCGGGTGCCGGAACCGGGATGGGGAGCCGGTCTGCGGGACTGTTCTGTAAGAGCAGATAGAACGGCAGGACCTCTTGGTCACCGATTGCCTTGATATCGACCCTGCGAAAGATCGGCCTCTCCCCCACTGGTGCCCCCGGGCGGGCCGCATCAGCTTGGATCAATCCGGAAATCTCCACCTCGCCAGCTGGCGGAGTCGCCGGGACGGGCACCTGGTCCATCTCTAACGGGACCCAACCACGATTTACGAGGACCGTGTGCCCATCGACGAGGTCGAAGGGGGTCACGACGTGATAACCGGCCGTGCCGTTCAGCACCTGAGATCGAATTAGAACTTCGTCTTCCGGTCGGAACTCCCCCACTCCCGTCGCCGGTCGATTGGCGAGGCTTTCGACGTCAACTCCCACGGCCATCACCAGATCCGGAATCGGTGCCGGAGCCTCGGCCATACGGCTGATCATCACGGTGTTTTCGAGGCGTCGTTCTTCGAGACGCCGAAGCTGCCAGAGGCCCAGGTTGATGAACAGAAGCGCCAGCGAAAGTGCAACCAGGTGGGCGGTGACCCACTTTCTCCTTAGGAGTGGGTTGGACATCGCGGCCGTTCCGTCAGGCAGCTAACGAAGGGTCCTCGTCGTCTCCGCCCAGAAGTGCTTCGGCGACAGCGAGAGGCTCACCCTCCCCCCGCACTGCCACCGGCGCCGCCATCCATTCGAGTGGCGCAGCGTTCGTCGGATGTCCGGCATCCGCCAGGGCGCGAGCGAGGTCGTCGGTCCAGTGCCACCGTTTGGTGCTGTTTGGATACTCGCGGTTGGACATGACAGCACCTCCTCCAATTCGATGGTTGCTGCCATGGTACGAACGATGTCAAGGCACAGAGATGCCGTTGATAGAGGGTTATGAACCGACGCGATCCTTGAGCTCATCGAGCCCGGGAAGAGACGGATTTTGACGATCGATCGCGTCGATGAACTTCTTCGCGGCCCCCTTGTCGTTGGCGGCGAGCGCCACTCGCGCGGCCACATACCAACGTCTTATCTCCGACTCGGGAGCTTCATTGATCAGACGCCCAGGTTTGATGACCCGCCACGCTTCGGCAACTCGGCCCAGGTCGAGAAGATGGCTGGCGTACACCACGGCCACCTCGCGCTCGGTGTCTTTGTCACCCCCGAGCTCGCGAAACAGCTCATAGGTTTTGTCGACGTCGGCGTGCTTCTTGAGCGCCCGCAAGCAGTCGATTTCGACCGGCATGTGCAACGTCTCGCCGGTGAAGCGACGATACGCTCGCAGTTCTTGTAGCGCCGGCGCCCAGTTCTCGAGGTAGTAATACGAGAGGCCGAGGAGCTCGCGGGCCAGGGCAGCACGGGGAGCCAATGCCTTCACCTGGGTGAGATGATCCACGGCGGCACGAAACCGCTCATCAGCGAAACGGGCGATGCCTTCCTCCATGTGCTGGAGGGCCGCCGGCCGGCGGTCGCGAGGTGTCGAGCGGTTGAGGTCGTCGCGAACCCACCGGGGGAGGTTTCCCTCGGGAACGGAGGTGATCGTTTTCCGCTCGGGCTGACGCGGCTGGCGCTCCTCGACTCGGCGGGGATCTTCTCGTCTCGGCCCGCGGGTTTGGTCGGATCTCGGGCCTCGAGGTTGGTCGGACCTTGACCCTCGGGGCCGCCTCTTGTCTCCGTTCTGTCTCCCGGTCATTTCTGCCCTTTCGAGGCGTGTATTTGAACATAGAAGAAGGGGCCGTTGCACGGCCCCTTCGAAAGGCTGTCCGGCGGTGACCTACTCTCCCAGGGGGTTGCCCCCCAAGTACCATCGGCGCTGTCTGGTTTCACTTCCGTGTTCGGAATGGGAACGGGTGGTTCCCGGACGCTAACGCCACCGGACAAATCACTGAGCGCTCCTTGAGCACTCCATAGCGAGCACATTCATCCTGAATTCAATCCAAGCCCTCGGCCGATTAGTACCGGTCGGCTGAATGCATTACTGCACTTACACCTCCGGCCTATCAACCTGGTCGTCTACCAGGGGCCTTACCGGGTTAATCCCGTGGGAGATCTCATCTCAGGGTGGGTTTCGCACTTAGATGCCTTCAGCGCTTATCCCTTCCGTACATAGCAAACGAGCCGTGCTCTTGGCAGAACAACTCGCACACCAGCGGTACGTCCATCCCGGTCCTCTCGTACTAGGGACGGCTCCCTTCAAATCTCCTGCGCCTACGGCGGATAGGGACCGACAGTTTTGTTACTCCTCGCCG
>JBOGEW010000177.1:0-4489 GCA_050742075.1 Acidimicrobiia bacterium | reverse complement strand
GATGGCCAAGGATGGGATCGGTCACCACTCCGACAACTTCCAGATCTCGGGTTCGAATGTGCCCGGCTCGAGGCCGACGTCGGCGAAAAGTCGCACCGATTCGGTGACGTGGGCCCGGGAAAGGTTGCTGCGACCAGCTTGGTGCAAGGTGTCGGCGAGATTGTTGTGGAGGGCGGCGAGCTGGTGGCGATCACCCACACGCTCGAGCACCGCGAGAGCTGCCTCGCCGGCCGCGATGGCCGCTTCGAGGTCACCGGCTGCCCGATGGGCAAGTCCGAGGTTGTTCAGGGTGGCCGCCACGAGCTCAGGCCGCCCCGTGTCGTTGGCAATCGCGTTGGCCTTCTTCAGCCGGGTGATAGCCACCTGCGGTTGAGGAGCGAGCATGCCAGCCAGATTGGCCGCCTGCGCCAGCCCGGCGATATCCCCTCTGGCCTTGGCCTGGTCGCGCGCCAGCTTCGCCAGCTGGTCCGCGGAAACATCGTCTCCCTGGTGATGGGCGACGACCGCTCGATCAGCCGTGATGTGAGTCGCGAGCTCGGGCGGTGGATCGAGGGCCGCCGCCCGTTCGAGAGATGCCTGCGCCAACGCCCAACGGCGGAGACGCAGGTAGACGCCGCCGATCCGGAATTCCACCTCTGGCCCCTCGGTCACCGTGGCATAGGCGGCCAGCGCCGCTCCGTAGTCGCCCAGACGAACCGCCGCATCTCCCAGCAACAGTCCCAACCGGTCTCGGTCTGCATAGCCCAAAGCGGCCGCGGCGCGCAGATGGACGCTTCCCGCTTCGTAGGCGTGAAGTTCGATTGCCTCCCGGCCCGCTTCAAAATGGGCGGCGGCTGATTCGGAGGACCGTCCGGCCGCTTCGAGATGCCAAGCCCGCGACGCCGTCTGCGTCGCTTGCGTCATCGCATCGGCGGCCCGGCTGTGGAGGATTCGCGTGCGCGCTTTAGACAAACGCTGGACGACTGCCCTTCGCACTGCATCGTGAGCGAAGGCGACACCGTTCTGGTTCTCGATCATCAAGCCGCGGGAGATGAGCTCCTCGATGGCCGTGACCATCTCCTCATCCCCACGCCCGCTGACGCTTCGCAGGAGGTCGGTCTCGGCCTCCGACCCGAGCACACTCGCGGCCGAAAGCACTTGCCACGACTCCTCCCCCAGACGTTCGAGGCGACTCTCAATCAGCCGCTCGAGATCGCGTGGGAGGTCAGCGCGATCAGACCCGGCCGCATCCCGGTAGGAGATCAGGAAGAGGGGGTTGCCCTGCGCCCGGGCGACGATGGCCGCGGCGTCCGCTGGCGCCAGGGGGGGTCCCGGCCGGCTCTCGAGCAACCGACGGGCCGACTCCTCGGCCAGGGGCCCCAGTCGAATTCTTTCGATCTCGCCGTCTCGCTCCAGGCGCCTCAGCAGAACCGAAAAGGGCTGGGTGGCGTCGACCTCATCCTGGCGCCAGCTCAGGATCAGCCGGGCGCCCTTGGGCTCAGGGTGCGTGAGGAAAACGTTGAGGATGGCAACCGAGGATGGGTCGAGCCAATGGGCGTCGTCGACTACCAGCCAGCCCCCTTCGAGAAGATGATGAAGGGAGGCAACGATGCCGGCATGGAACTGGGCCGCCGCCCCCGGCCCGGCCTCGGCCATTTCCGGTTGCGGGAATCCGGCGTCGGCCAGCTGGGGCAGCAACCTGACGGCTTCAGCAGCGATGGAGGGGGGATTTCCCGCCGCGAATGGCATGGCGGAGATGAGAAGGTCGCGGATCGCCAAGTACGGAACACCCTCGACCCCGGGAGTGGCGCTAGCGCGTGCCACCGGCAAGGCCAGGGTTTCGAGCCATGCGTCGATCAGCCGGCTCTTGCCGATACCTTCATCGCCCTCGAGGACGATGCTTCCCACCGAGGCCGTCATCTGATCTAGCTCTCCTTCGCGACCGATGGTTGGGCCCAGGTCCGGGGCTAGGGCCCGTTCCCGCACCACCGGCATCATCTCCACCCTGCCGGTGGGAGGGAGGGGCTCGACTCCTTCCATGATCATCTCGTAGAGCTGTCGTGTCTCAGGAAGTGGCGATACACCGAGTTCGCGGTCGAGCACCGCGGCGCACTCCCGGTACTGACGAAGGGCTCCGACCCGATCTCCGCTCCAGACGAGGAATTGCATCACCTGCCGGTGGGCGACCTCGTCGAGCGCATCCGCTACGAGACGGCGCCGCACCGCCGCCTCGGCGTCGGCGAAGCGACCGGCGCTGGCGAGGGCTAGACCCCAACGACTGACCAGCTCACGCCAGTTCCGCCGGTGCAGCTCCGCTTCGGACCGATGCCACTCCTCGAAGTCGGCCGCATCTCGCAAGTAGAAGCCGTCGAGGAATGACCCTCGATAGAGCGACACCGCCTCTCCCAGGTTTGATGCGCACTCGGGGCAGACCTGATCGGTGGTGTGATCATGGGTGATCCTGCTCAGAGCCTCCGCTTCCGAGATATCCAGCCGGGCGCCATTGAGGTCGAGGCGGACCCGATCTCGATCCGCCAAGAGCCCTCCGCCACCGAGACCGGTCCGCAAGGCGGACATGGTCCGTCGCAAAGCAGCCCTCCCCCGCGTCTTGTCGAGTTCCGGCCATAGGAGGGAAACGAGCTCGTCTCGGGTCGGTTCATGCGCATGCACGACGAGGTAAAACGCCAGGGCCAGGGCTTTTCTGGTGTCGACGTGCAGCGGGACGCCGTCAACCAGGATGCGGGGAGGCCCGAGGAGCAAGAATTGCAGCGATGGAGCGGTCGAGATCAATCTGGATCTGGTATCACGAGATGGTTGGCTGGACGGCGGCCGTTCGTAACAATAAGCCGCACCGGCCGTAACGCTTACGGAACGCCCGCCTTATAAGAAAGTCGTAACGATGGCCCTAAAGAACCTCAGACGGGTCGGGTTGAGGGAGCGAAGACAGCAGACCGACTCGGGATTCCCCGCCGCGCCTACCGACGTCGTCGAGGCGGTTCCGATCGCCGACAACGACCCGCTTTTCACGTTTCTGCTCTCGACCGGAGGGCCGATCGAGGTGGAGAGGATCAACCTCGAGTCACCCGCCCTGGAAGAGATCAGGGCCCAGGGGGTGCAGCTGATCGTCCCTCTCATCGCCCAGGGCGACCTGATTGGAACGCTGAACCTCGGTCGCCGGCTCTCGGATCAACCGTATTCGACCGACGACCGCAAGCTCCTCGCCGGCCTCGCCGGCCAAGTAGCACCGGCCATCAGGGTGGCGCAGCTAGTACGCCAGCAGGAAGCGGAAGCCAAAGAACGCGAGCGCATGGACCAGGAGCTGAGGGTGGCCTCCCTCATCCAGCAAACGCTTCTCCCCAAGGAACTCCCTCATCTCCCGGGTTGGGATATCGAGGCCTACTACCAATCGGCCCGCGCCGTCGGAGGGGACTTTTACGACTTCATCCCCCTGTCCGGCGATCGAATCGGTCTTGTGATTGGCGACGTCACCGATAAGGGCGTTCCCGCCGCCTTGGTGATGGCCACGACGAGGACGACTTTGCGCGGTGTGGCCGCACACACAGACGACCCCGGCGAGGTTCTCTTTCGGGCCAACAACTCGCTGATTCCCGAGATCCCTCCGGCCATGTTCGTCACCTGCCTGTACGGAATCCTCAGCACCGAGACCGGCGAACTCGTCTACGCCAACGCCGGTCACAACCTCCCCTACGTGCGCACCGCTTCGGGCGTGACCGAACTGCGGGCCCGAGGCATGCCCCTGGGCCTCATGCCCGACATGAACTACGAGGTTCTGTCCGCCCGGGTGGAACTCGGCGAAACGATGCTCTTGACGAGCGACGGGATCGTCGAGGCCCACAGCGCCGAGGGTGACATGTTCGGCTTCGATCGTTTGCAAAAGCTGGTTGGTGGCCATGAAGGAGGACCCGATCTCATCTCGGCCATCCTCGACGAATTGCACCGCTTCCAGGGATTCGATCGCGAACAAGAGGACGACGTGACGATGGTCACGATTCGCCGTCTTTCCTCGGCCCTGGAATCAGCTGCGGCTTTCGGCGAGGAGCCGGGCTCGCTTGCCCGTTTCACCTTCCCATCGGAGTCGGGCAACGAGCGGGCGGCGATGGACGCGGTGGCCGAGGTGGCGACCGGGCTGGGATTCTCGGGCGAGCGTCTGGAGCGGCTGAAGACGGCGGTTTCGGAGGCAACGATGAATGCGATCGAGCACGGGAACAAAGGTGACCCGGCGTTGCTGGTCGAGATCGAAGTACTCGCCAATTCCCGGAAGCTGATCGTACGAATTCGAGATCAGGGCGGCGGCAGGCCGATTGCGACCCCGGTGGTCCCCGATCTCGAGGCCAAACTGGCCGGCGAGCAGAGTCCTCGAGGTTGGGGACTCTTCCTGATCGAGCGAATGGTTGACGCCATGCGCACGAGCGTCGACGGTCACCACCACGTAATCGAGCTAGAGATGTCTCGAGGAGGAAACTGAGATGCCAGGCACACCATTCTCGGC
>JBOGEW010000176.1:0-2695 GCA_050742075.1 Acidimicrobiia bacterium | reverse complement strand
CGATTGCCGTCGTCGCCGAGGTGGCAAGCGCCCAAAGAAGGACCAACGCCGGCCGTTTCACAGGGCCATGTTGCCCGACACGGGTTCGTTTCGAATCAAGAGAGTCTGAAGAAACCCTCAACCTCAGTTTCTCCCCCCGAAGGGGGGTAGTACCGCCGCAGGCGAGGAGGGGGAACTCGCAACGCGTCGGTCGCAAGCAAGCGGCGGCTTTTACCCTGCAGCGATGCCGGCGATTCTGTTGGTCGAGGACGACTCCCGGATCAGACGCCTGGCGGCCGATGCCCTGGCCGCGGCCGGCCACGATGTCGAAACCGCGAGCACCGCGCTCGAAGGCCTTCGCCTGGCAGTGGCGGACAAGCCAGATTTGGTCATCCTCGACCTGGGCCTTCCCGACCTCGACGGTGCCGAGATGCTGCGGATGCTGCGAGCCGTCAGTCAGGTTCCCGTTATCGTCGCCACCGCTCGCGAAGGCGATAGTCACGTCGTGGCGGCCCTCGACTCTGGCGCGGATGACTATCTCGTCAAGCCCTTCTCCACGGCTGAGTTGGAAGCTCGTGTGCGAGCCGTGCTGCGACGACGAGTCGTCGATTCCGCTGATCTCACAGTCACGGTGGGGAGGCTCTCCCTTGACCGGGCGAAGCGGGAGGCGCGGCTCGATGGAGAGACGGTCGAGTTCAGTCCGAAGGAGTTCGATCTCCTCCTGATGCTGGCGGAACGGGCGGGGGAGGTCGTGAGCAAACGGGAAATGTTGGCCGAGGTGTGGCGCCAGCCGTACGGAGGAGGTGAGCGCACCGTCGATGTACATCTCTCCTCTTTGCGTTCGAAGCTGGGTGAGTCGGCGCGACGACCTCGCTATCTGCAAACGGTGCACGGCGTGGGGGTCAAGTTGATCGATCCCGGGACGTGAGGCGCCGTCTCGTTATCCAGGCACTGGCGATCACCTCGCTGGTCGTGATTTCGTTCACGGTTCCTCTCCTGTTCTTGGTCAGGCGCCAGGCCCAAGAACGCGGTCAAGTAGAGGCAGAGCGCCAAGCTCAAACCACTGCTGGCCTGGTGGCGCTGGCCGCGTCCGGGGCGGAGACCCTCGGCTCGACCACATTGGAGAACGCGCTCGGCAACCTTTCCCAAGGAGTTGGGATCGTTCTCCCCGACGGAAGCGCGCTCGGCGATACGCCGGAGGGCGGCGAGGTCCTGGCGACGGTGCGCCTTGGTACTCCGGCGGCGGGGTTTGTTGGAGGTTCGTGGCAGGTGGGAATCCCCGTCGCCACTCGTCACGGGTTGATCGCAGTATTTGCTGCTGTCCCTGAATCCGAATTGACGCGGGGAGTGATGTCGGCCTGGCTCGCCCTGATCGCTCTCGGACTTCTAGTAGTGGCGGCTGCGGTCGGATTGGCGCTGAGAATGGGTAGGGATCTGGTTCGGCCCGTGGACGAACTGTCCGACGTGGCCATTCGCCTTGGCCAGGGCGATCTCAATGCCCGCGCCCTGGTATCCGATCCTCCCGAGTTGGCTTCGGTCGGCCACGCCCTCAACCAGCTCTCGGGCAGGTTGCGAGAGATGATTCGGGCCGAACGCGAATCGCTGGCCGACCTTTCCCACCAGCTGAGAACGCCTTTGGCGGGGCTCAAGCTGGCCGCAGAGAGGCTTCCCCGCGGCGATTCCTCGATCGCAGATGCAGTCGATCGCATGCAAGCGGCAGTCGACTCATTGATCAAAGAAGTGAGGTCGGGAGCCCCGGCGGCACAAACGGCCGACGTGCGTGCCGTAATGGTCAAACGCGTCACGTTCTGGCGAGTCCTCGCCGAGGAGCAGGGTCGATCCGTCTTGATAGCCGATTCGATTCACCCGCTGCTGGTCCATGTCCCAGACGATGTGGTGGGGTCGATGGCTGACACCCTGATCGAAAATGTGCTGACCCATACTTCGGTTGGCGTCGACCTGGCGGTCGGATGGAGTGCAGATGGCGATTTCGCCACGATTCGAGTCGAGGACGCCGGAGGTGGATTCTCACCCGGCTTTGATCCCACTACCCGCGGGGTATCCGGCCGAGGCTCGACGGGACTCGGTCTCGACATCGTTCGCAAAACTGCTGAGCGAGCAGGGGGCTCGCTCGTCTGGGGGCGGTCGAAAATAGGCGGAGCCTTGGTGGAAGTCAGATTGCCTTTGATCAAATAGAACGGCCCCCGGGTGGGGGCCATTCGCATACCGGGCTCAGCGGTTCAGTCAGTCGTCGTCATCGGAATCGTCATCGTCTCCGCTGCCCGGACCGCTGTTGTCATCGTCTGAATCGTCCTCGTCTCCGCTGCCCGAGCCGCTGCTGTTGTTGTCGTCGTCGTCGTCGTCGTGACCCGAGCCCGAGTTGTCATCGTCGTCGTCACCCGAGCCCGGACCGCTGTTGTCGTCGTCATCGGCGTCGCGGTTGTCGTCGCCTCCGTCGTTGCTCTCATTGCGGACCTCGATCCGCACTCGCACCGCGCCATCCTCGAGTTCGAAGTTGTACTTGAGGCGCAAGACGCCACTTCGAAAGTCGCCTTCGACCTCGCGACCAGATGCAACCTCGACTTCAGAGGACCATCCGGCATTAGGAGTGGCGGCAATGATCTGAAGCGAGTCACCGCTGCGGCCGACCAACACCGTTCCGGCGTTCTCGACCACGAAGGTACGGCTGGTTCCGTCGGGAATCGATACGTTGGCT
>JBOGEW010000175.1:0-4966 GCA_050742075.1 Acidimicrobiia bacterium | reverse complement strand
CTGTTCGGTGGTGGCTCAGACCCGGTGGCTAATCGCAAACTCTCGGAGGTCGTCATTGACACCCTGGCCGAGTTTCACCGCGTCGAACCCGCCTCTTGCGGGCTCGATCACATCGGTCGACCGGAAGGATTCCTCGAGCGGCAGGTAGAGGGCTGGCTGCAGCGCTGGGAAGGCGCCCGTCATGAGGTCAACCAGACCGCGGACCGCGTCGCCGCCTGGGTGGCTGAAAGGATCCCGTTTTCTCCGGCGCCAACTCTCCTCCACAACGATTGGCGCCTCGACAACATGGCGGTGTCCGAGGCGGACCCCGGCACCTGTCGAGCCGTCTACGACTGGGATATGTGCACGAGAGGCGACCCTCTCGCCGACCTGGGCACGCTGCTGGCGGTCTGGTACGAAGGAGACGAGGTTCCCCCCAACCTCAACCCCATGCCCACAACGGTGCCCGGCTTCATGAACCGGGCCGAGGCGGTTGAGCGCTATCGATCTCTGACGGGGTTTGCAGTCGACGATTTTGGTTGGTACCTGGTGTTTGGCACCTGGAAAGTTGGAGTGGTTCTGCAGCAGATTTTCATCCGCTGGCACCGGGGACAAACCCATGACGATCGCTTCGCCGCCATGGGAGACGGGGCGAAGCGCCTGTTCGAACTGGCCGCCGCCCGGATCTAGGCGAGGGCGCGCAGGGTTCGGGTTCCTCCCTCGTCACCGGTCGTGACCGGCACCAGCATTACCTCGGCTCCCGACTCCTCGAACGCCTCGACGGTTGCGGAGGCTTCTGCTGTCGATCCGACCGCGGCGATCGCCGAGATCATCTCGAGGGTGATCAACCCTGCCACATCTTTCGGGCGGGCTCCCTCGCGCACTTTGTCCACCAGGGCATCAAGCCCCCCTTCACTCAATGATTCCCGATAGCCAGGGGCGGATAGATAAAGGGCGAGCTGGCGTCGGATCTGTTGGATTCCCAGCTCGGTGGGCTCGACCCCTGTTACTACCCAGACTGCCATCGGGAGACCTGATTGGTGCGCGACTTGTTGGACCCGGTCAGGAGTGACCAGGTTGAGGACAATCCGCTCGGCCGAACGCGCCGCGGCCGCAATCATTTTGGGACCGGCCGCCGCCACCGTTAAGTGATCCGTTCTCTTGCCAAGGCCGGAGCGAAATCCGACCGACTGAAAGTGTGCTCCGTGGTGGTCGGTGCGGTCTCCGGCGAGGACTGTTCGAATCAGCCCGAGAGCTTCTTCGATCCTGTCCGCTTCCCCGCCGTGGGAGCGTCCATGCCATCCCTCGACCACCGCCGGGCTCGACGCCCCTATCGCCAAGCGGGCCGGTCGCCCTCCAATGACCTCGATCGACCCTATTCCCATCGCCAGCGAGACCGGATCGCGCAAGCCAAGTGCGAGGGGTCCCGTCGTGACCGTGATTTGGTTGGTCGACCGGGCAACCGCGCCGGCGAGCGCGAAAGCGTCGAAATGGAGCATCTCCCCCACCCAGAACTCCCGATATCCGAACCTCTCCGCCGCCGCCGCCAGTCCCAAGGCTTCCTCGCCAGGACGATCGAGCCAGAATGGTGCAACTACCCCTCGTCCAGCCACCCGCTCGATCACAGCACGACCTTACGAGGGCGCTAAAGACCGACAGGGTCGGTGTCGATTCCGAGCAGCACCCGCCCGGTGAGCTCCCAGGTGGGCTGGGCGACCATCATGTGTTGGCTGGCGGTGTGAATGTCGCGCAGATACCGCTGGAGGGGAGATCGGGCGTAGAGAGAGGTTCCCCCGGCCAGCGTGTAAATGCTGTCGATGGCAAGGCGGCCGACCTCCATCGCCGAGGTGGCAGCGAGACGAAGGCGAACCTTTTCCGCCAGGGTCGCCATCGTCTCCGCCCGCGATGAAGCGTGGGCGAGGTAGTGCCAGGCTGACTCGAGGCCGGATTGCGCTCTGGCCACTGCCTCTTGGAAGGCGGGGCGATCTGCCAGCCGCCGCTTGGAACCGGTCGGGGTCTTTCCGCCTGCGAGCTCGATTCCCTCGGCCAGCGCCGCCTCGGCCACACCAAGGGCGACGGCGCCGATCCCCGCCGCCAAAAGGCCGTAAACAGGAAAGCGGGCGACCGCTTCCTTCGTCTGGGGAGGTCCGTCCAGGTACGAGGCCCGACGCTCGGGCACCAGAACGGCATCGACGACGAGGTCATTGCTCGCCGAGGCCCGCAGCCCGACAACGTCCCAGGTGTCGAGGATCTCTACCCGCTCGCGGGGCACATAGAAGATTGCGGTTCGGGCCGGATTCTCGTCAATGACAGCTCCCAGTCCAACCCAGTCGGCATCCGCCGCCCCGGAGCCAAACGCCCAGCGACCGCTCAGTCGGAAGCCGTCGGAGGTTGTCGTCGCTTGCCCCCGAGGGGCCACCACTCCGGCGAGAAGGGTGTTGGTGGGGTTTTGAAAAATCTCCGCCACTCCCTCCGTCGGAACCCAATGGGAAGCAGCAGCCGAGGTGAGATAGATCATGGTCACCCAACCCGCCGAGGCATCGGCCGTTGATACCTGCCTCACCGTGTCGAGCAGAGCCGAGGGGGCCGGGTTGGTACCGCCCACCGCGCGCGGGGCCGCGGTTAGAGCAATACCGCTTTGGCGCAATGCAGTGACGAATCGGGGTGCAACCCGGCGCTCCTGCTCGGCGTCGACGGCAGTTGCCCGGGCGATGGCGGCGAGCTCCTCGCCCACCGCGGAGAGGTCAACGGGTGGCACAGTTATGGAGCTTATCTCCAGATGATATCTTAAGAATCAGAGATAACCTCCAGTCTCCCTGATCGTTTCTCGTAGCTCGAAGGCGATACTCCACCGATGGGCTTCCTCGGTTTCCATCACGTGCAACTGGCCATGCCGCCAGGCGGCGAAGTCAAGGCGATCGCTTTCTACACGGGATTGCTCGGAATTCCCCAGGTGGAGAAGCCGACTCATCTTGCCGCCCGGGGCGGTTGCTGGTTCGAGAGCGACCTGGTTCGTATCCATCTCGGCGTCGAGGCCGACTTCACCCCGGCCAGAAAGGCTCACCCGGCTTTGTTGACCCAAGGCCTTCATGAATTGCGCCGTCGGCTGCTCGACGGCGGGGTCGAGGTGGTCGATGATGAAGCGCTACCCGGATACGAGAGGTTCTATACCTCCGACCCCTTCGGAAACCGACTCGAGTTCGTTGAAGCAATGCCGTAGCGAAGAGAGGCGGCGTCCTCCTCCGGGCAGGCGGGGCTGGCGGGGCCGGTTTATCGTCACCGACCGTGCCGACCCAGCCGGTGACCAGAAAAACCCGCGCCACCTATGGCAATTTGGTCGCAGCAGCCCGCGAATCGGTGCGACGCACTGGGATCCTTTCTCCGGAATCGGTGGCGGAGATGGCGGGATTCTCCCCCGCCACCCTTTATTCATATTTCGGATCCAAGGATTCGTTGCTGGCAGCCGCCTTCGACGCTGCCCTGGCCGATATCGCCGAAGCAGTCGAGCCGATTTTGGCGATGGAGCGGTTGCTCGAACAGGGCTGGGAACCGACCTCGCGCCTACTAGTTCGAGCCGTGGTCAGAGGTTTCTCTCATGACGGGCGCCTGGTGCGTTTGGCTTTGACCCGGCTCGGTGAATCGGGGGAGATTGCAGCCGTTTACAGCCGGCGCAACGACGAGGAAATCGAACTGTTCACCCGCTTTATTCGTCTCGGCGCGGCAGCCTCGCATTTGCGTGATGGCGAGCCTGTCGTCCTTGCCCGCACAGTGGTGCTCATGTTGCAGGCGCTGCAGAATCCCCTCGCCTTAGGGCCGGGCTCAGGGCCGGTGATCGAGGAGGTGAGCCGAGTGCTCTACCGGTTGTTGGCTCCGGACTAATTGTCGCGCGGCAACCCAAGAATCGACTCGCCGATGATGTTGGCGAGCACCTGACTGGTCCCGCCGCCAATCGTGAGGGCGGGTGAGAACAAAAAGCCCCAGCTCGCCTCGTCTCCGTTCATCAAACCTTCCGCCCCGGCGGCGTCGCGCAAAAAACGCATGGCCATTTGCCCGTGTCGATCGGCCAGCATCTTTTTGACCGCTGCCTCCGGACCCGGCGCGCGGCCGGCGATCTGTGCGCTCAGGACCCGCAGCCCCATCAGTCTCATGATCTCGGCCTCGATGTGGAGTTCGACCGCAAGTTGCTGCTGGAGGGGGTCGAGCGGGCGGGGCGCCTGGGCAAGGACTTCAGAGGTCGTCGGTCCCATTCCCCAGAGAACACCCCCCGAGGAGAGCGAAACCCGCTCGTTGCCCAGGGTGAGTTTGGCCAGAGGCCAGCCCCCGTTTTCAACTCCGAGGACATGATCGACCGGTACCCGGGCATCATCGAAGAAGACCTCGGTGAAATGGGTGCGTCCGGTCATTTCTCGAATGGGCCGGACGGTGACCCCGGGCTGGCGCATCGGGCAGAGAAAGTAGGTGATTCCCTTCTGACGCGCCGCGCCGGTGCGAGCCAGGAGGATTCCGTAGTCGGCGTCCTCGGCCCAGGTAGTCCAGACCTTTTGCCCGTTGACCAGATAGACATCGCCATCGCGTTCGGCACGGGTGGTCAAACCCGCCAGATCAGATCCGGCTCCCGGCTCGGAGAAGAGCTGGCACCAGATCTCCTCTCCGCGCACGAGGGGAGGGAGGAATCGCGCTTTCTGCGCTTCGGTTCCGCCGGCGAGGATGGTGGGACCGGCCCAACCGATCCCGATCGGGTTGTGACCGTGTTGATCGATCCCGGCTAGAGAAAGTTCTTGTCCGATGATCAGCTGCTCTTCTGGATCGGCGTCCAGCCCCCAGGGCCGCGGCCACTCGGGAACCACGTATCCCTCCGCCGCCAGCTCAGCAGGGGTCGGTTGGGGATGACCCCGAATCCACTTCCTCACGGAGAGTCGGCGCGGATCGTCTTCGGCGGGGAGCGAGAAGTCCATCACCTCATTCTTACGCAAGAATGGAGGAGTGA
>JBOGEW010000174.1:0-8541 GCA_050742075.1 Acidimicrobiia bacterium | reverse complement strand
GCTCGAGTGAGAGCTCGACCTGGCCGGGGACTACGTAGACGTCACCGATGTCGACCACTCCGAGGGCTCCGAGCGGATCGATCCCCGTCGGGAGATGGGGGCGGTAGCCGTCCATGGCGCCGTAATCAGCCTCGCGGATCGCTTGCGGTCCGAAGCGTGCTCCCGGGCGATAAGTCGTGCCCCAATCGAAAGGCGCCCCGAGGATTACGACCTGACCGTCGCCGAGATCGTCGAGCCTGCGCGCCGGCACCCCGAGGAATGAGGTGCGAGAGGCGAATGAGATGTACTCCGCCGAGGCGAAGGGGATTTCCTTTGCTCTCTCCTCGTACGGCCTCGACACTGAGTCATGGGGCATGGCGTGTCACGCTAACGGAACTTGTTTCTCCTCCAGCGAGCGATCCCCCCTCCCCGCCTACGACGGTACTCCGCCCTTGGGGGGAGACATCCCTACGGCTTGAGATTGAAGACCACCGTTTGGAGGTCGGTGAATTCCTCGATTCGCTGGCGGCCCCAACCGGTTTCAGTGCCGGCGGCGCCGCCGAAGGGCTGGAAGGTCTCCCAGAAGTCGGTCGAGTCGTTCACGATCACCGTTCCACTGCGAATGCGATCGGCGTACCAGAAAGCCTTCGACACATCGTTTGTGAAGACCGCCGCCTGCAGCCCGAGATGGGTGCGATTGGCAATCCCGATGGCGTCCTCGTCGTCCTTTGCCACCAGGATCGGCACCACGGGCCCGAACGACTCCTCGCGAGAAACCAACGAGTCCTCGGGAACTCCATCGAGGACGGTGAACTGGTAATAGAGGTTGGTGGGATAGCCCTCGGCCCGCCCGCCGCCCGCCAGGACCTCCGCACCTCGGCCCACCGCGTCCGAGATGTGACGATCCATCTTCGCGGCTACCGATTCGTTGTTGAGCGGCCCCATCGTTGTCTCGTCGTCCAACGGATCACCAAGCCGAACGGCTTCGGCTGCTTTCAAAGTGGCGTCGACGAATTCGTCATGGAGGTGATCCATGACGATCACCCGCTCGGTGGCCGTGCAGACCTGACCGGCGTTGTAGTAAGCCCCATAGACCGCCGCTACGGCCGCGGCCTCGACGTCAGCATCGCCGGCGACGATCAGAGGACCATTCCCCGACATCTCCATGATCGAACGCTTGAGGCCCATCATGGCCACTATCCGTTTCCCGGTCTCTGACGATCCGGTGAAGCTGATCCCTTGAATGCCCGGATGAGTGACAAGCCACTCGCCCACCTGCCCGTCACCCGGAATGACCGACACGGCGCCCTTTGGAAAGCCCGCTTCCTCGATTACCCGAGCAGCCTCGAGCATCGCCCAACAGGTGTTGAGAGGCGGTTTGACGATCACCGCGTTGCCAGTGGCGAGACCGGGGCCAACGGTTTCCATTGGAATCATTACCGGGAAATTCCAGGGGGTAATCGCCGCCCAAACACCGACCGGGCGTCGCACCGTAAACATTCGTCTGTTCCGCTCGGTGGTCGGAATCAGGTCGCCCTTCATTCGCTTGACGTCCTCGGCGGCGATATGCAGATAGTCACCGGACTCTGCAATGTCGTCGACCGCCTCTGCCCTGAACGGTTTCCCCTGCTCGATCGTGAGGATGCGGGCGATTTCCTCCACCCGTTCCTGCCATAGCTCATAGGCCTTGAGGCATAGCTCGGCTCGTTCAAACGCCGACCAGTGACGCATTTCTTCGCTGGCGGTGGCGGCGGCGGTCACGGCTCGATCGACGTCGGACCTCGACGCTCGCGGTACGTCGGCTACGTGCTCGCCGGAGCCGGGAGAGCGAAGCTCATAGTGCCCATCACCGGTACCGGGCCCCCACTCACCGGCGATCAACAGGTCTAGTTGGGTCACCACAGAGTGCCTCCTTCGAATTCCCGGAGGACGCTATCAGCCAAACCTGAACCGCCGTTCGACAAGTCTGACGCTCGCCGGGTAGCCTCAACTCAGGAGCCCTTCTCGATGAGCATGCAAGGACCCCGTACCGCCGAATGGTTTGAGCGCGCCCGAAAGAGTCTCGTTAACGGAGTTTCCAGTGGCTTTCGCTACCTCGGCGACGACGACACCATCGTCATCGACCGGGGCGAGGGGGCCTACGTCTACGACATGGACGGAAAGCGCTATATCGACTTCCAGTGTGCCTGGGGGCCGATCATCCTCGGCCACGCCGACCCGGCCGTGACCGAAGCGGCGGTCGCCGCCGCCCGGGACGGCACCACTTTCGCCATGACCCAGCGCCGCGAAGTGGAAGCCGCCGAGGCCATTCTCGAGGCGGTGAAGTGGGCGGACCGGATCCGGTTCACCAACACCGGCACTGAAGCAACCATGCATGCCCTGCGGTTGGCCCGTGGCTGGGCGGGGCGCGACCTCATCCTCAAGTTCGAGGGCCACTATCACGGAACTCACGACTATGTCCTCTTCACCACCGCCGGGGCGCCGCCGGCTCACCTTGGTTCTCGCTGGCAACCGATCCCGTTCCAGAACTCGAGCGGGATCCCGGACGGAATTCGCAGCTACATCAGAACTTTGCCCTTCAACGACACCGAAGCCGTCGTCGACTTCTTTGCCGATTACGGACATCAGACCGCGGCGGTCATCATCGAACCGGCTGCCGGTAATGCTTTCGGTATTCTGCCCGAGCCGGGATTTCTCGAGACGGTTCGCAGGCTCTGCACCGAAACAGAAACCGTTTTGATATTCGACGAAGTCAAAACCGGGTTCCGTTTTGCTCTCGGCGGCGCGGTCGAGACCTTCGGCATCGTTCCCGACATCGCCACCTACGCCAAGGCTCTCGGCAACGGCTACCCGGTGGCGGCCGTGGCACTTTCCGCCGACATGGTCGATGGCTGGCGCCTCGGCGGCATTGCCCAAGCTGGGACTTTCGGCGGCAACGGCATTTCAACCGCCGCGGCGAAAGCCACCCTGACGCAGCTGCAGGCCACCGATGCGTACGCACGGATCGAGAAGGTTGGCGTGGCATTGATGGAAGGGCTAGCCCGGGTCCTGGTCGAGTTCGGAGTGGAAGGTCAGGTCATCGGCCATCCCTCGATGTTCTCCATCTATATGGGCGAGGGCCGGCCTACCGAATACCGCGACATCGCCGGCCACGACGCCCGCCTCTACTCCGCTGTCATTGCCGGAATGATCCAACGGGGAGTAATGCCCTGCATAGATGCCCGCGAACCGTGGTTCATCTGCGCCGCCCACACTATGGAGGACGTTGCAGAAACCCTGGAGGCCTTCTCCGACTCGCTGGTCTCGGCCCTGGAACTGGCCGGCTCGTTGCCCTCACACCTCGACGAGGCGGATTGAATCCGTACCGGTCGCTGAGTTTCTGGCATGACTCGACTACCGATTCATTGGAACCGCGACCGGCGCTGTCAGGCGACGCCGTTGCTGACGTGGCGATCGTCGGGGCCGGGTACACCGGACTCTGGACCGCTTACTACCTGAAGCGGGCCCAACCCGACCTGCGGGTGATAGTGATCGAGGCAGAGATCGCTGGATACGGTGCTTCGGGTCGCAACGGAGGCTGGTGCGCCGGCGAGATTGCCGGCAACCGGGACCGACTGAAGGAGGCCCACGGAGCCGAGGCAGTCGTGGCTCTCTATCGGGAGATGTTCAAGACGGTCGATGAAGTCGGAAAGGTCGCCTCCGCCGAAGGCATCGATTGCGACTTCCAGAAGGGAGGCATCCTCACTTTTGCCACCAACGAAGCCCATGTGGCGAACCTTCGCCGGACCCTGGCCGATGAGCGCGAGTGGGGATTTGACGAGTCCGACTTTGCATGGCTCTCGCCGGGTGAGCTACCGGGCCGGGTCGGAGGAGCCCTCGGCGCCATCTTCACCCCGCACGCGGCGGCGATCAATCCTTTCAAACTCGTCCGCGGATTGGCCCGGGCAGTTGAAGCGCTCGGAGTGAAGATCTTTGAACAGACCCAAGCGATCGAGCTGAAGGCCGGGGTTGTCAAGACGACCCGGGGTGAGGTGCGTTCTGCATCCGTGATCCGGGCTACCGAGGTCTTCAGCGTCAACTTTCCCGGCCACGGTCGCGACTTCGTTCCCGCCTACTCGCTCATGATCGCCACCGAGCCGCTGGGATCTGACTTCTGGGACTCCTACGGATTCGCTGGGCGGGAGGTTTTCAACGATGCCCGCCAGTTGATCATTTACGGCCAACGCACGGCCGACGATCGCCTGGCTTTTGGAGGGAGGGGTGCTCGTTATCACTTTGGATCGGCACTCCGTTCCGATTACGACCGCCAGCCCCGGGTGCACGAGGCGGTGGGCGAAATCCTCTGGAGCTTGTTTCCCGACCTCGGTGATACCCCGATTAGCCACCGATGGGGCGGAGCGGTCGCGCTACCGCGTGACTGGCGGCCGGCCGTCGTCTACGACCGGGCCACCGGGCTCGGCCACGCCGGTGGATACGCCGGGGAGGGAGTGGCCGCCTCCAACCTCGCTGGAAGGACGCTCGCTGATCTGATCCTCGGCCGCAACACTGATCTCACCCGACTCTTGTGGGTCGGTCATCGCTCGCCGAAGTGGGAGCCGGAGCCCCTTCGCTTTCTTGGCGCCAACCTGGCGACGGCCCTAGCTCCCGCAGCCGACCGGGTTGAAAGCCGAACTGGGAAGCCGTCTCGGTTCCTGACGGGGGCGCTCCGATTTTTGACCGGTCGCTGAGACCTTCCGACACCCTGGTAGAAAAGCATCGTGACGGCAGTTCCCTTCTCGCTCCTTCCCGACACCTCGACGGAGGCTGAGGATGGTTCACTGTGGATTGGGGGATGCTCGATTCTCGACCTCGCCGAAGAATTCGGGACACCGCTGTTCATCTACGACGAGGCACATTTGCGAGCGAGATGCCGGGAAACAGTGGCTGCCTTTGCCGATCAGGCCGTCTATGCCGGAAAAGCGTTTCTGTGTTTGGCGATGGCACAGCTGGTCCACGAGGAAGGGCTTCGCATCGATGTCGCCAGCGGGGGCGAGCTATTCGTCGCCTTGGCCGCCGGTGTTCCTGGGGAGCGTCTGGTCATGCATGGAAACAACAAGTCGACCGATGAGCTCGAGGCTGCCGCCAAAGCCGGGGTAGGAAGGCTGGTGGTCGACAGCTTTGATGAGCTCGACCGCATCATCGAGATCCACGATCGCACCGGCCATGTCTTCGATGCGCTGATCAGGGTCACACCCGGAATCGAAGCCCACACCCATCACTATGTCGCTACTGGCCAGGATGACTCGAAGTTTGGGTTCACGCTCTCGACCGGAGTGGCAAGCGCCGCCGTCAACGCGGCACGCTCCAATCCCGGGATCAGACTGCGTGGGTGCCATCTCCATATCGGCTCCCAGGTGTTCCGTGTCAGCTCATTCGCCTCGGCATTGGAGGCGATGGCCGGCTTTGTTCGCTCCCACCGACTGGAGGAGTTGTCGATGGGTGGCGGTTTGGGAGTGGCTTACGTTGCCGGTGAGTCGGCCCCGTCAATCACCGAGTACGCCGGGATCCTCAAGGCGGCGGCCGATGACTCCGGCCTCGACGTGGTGCTGTCGGTGGAACCAGGACGGGCTATTGCCGCCGCCGCCGCCGTCACGATCTACACGATCGGGACGGTGAAGGAGATTCCCGGCATCCGCACTTACGTCTCCGTCGACGGAGGGATGAGCGACAACCCCCGACCGGTCCTCTATGGCTCGGGCTACGAGGCGTTCCTGCCGCGCGCGGTGAGCGCCGAGCGCACTCGGCGGGTGAGAGTGGTCGGAAAGCATTGCGAGAGCGGAGATGTGCTGGTGAGAGACGCCGTGGTTCCTGAGGATCTGGTGGTTGGGGACTACCTGGCGATGCCGGTGACCGGTGCTTACGGACACTCGATGGGTTCCAACTACAACAAGGTGCCCCGGCCGGCAGTGATCTTCGTCTCGGACGGCAACGCTCGCCTGGTGGTGGAAAGGGAGTCCTTCGAGGACTTGATCCGCAACGATCGGCTGTGATCAATGTTACGGGAGCTCTAGGCGTGGAACTCGAGCAGGCGCTCTCTTTCGTCATCTAGCTCGCGAGCAGACTTCCTACTCAGCTCCTCGAACGGGTTGATTGAGATGTCGCTCTTCTCGAATTTCCAGGTCCCCGCTACCTGGCCGTCGATCAGGAACGTGTTATGCGAGTGCGGTGTCTTGGTGTTGAAGATGGTCGGCCGGTATCTCTCAGGAAGTATCTGGGTGCGCCGAGCATGGACCAGGAGCGAGGCGTCCCACACCGGGACGAAGCGGGGTGGGGCCGGCGTAACTGGATCAGGAAGGAGGCCGTCGGGGATGTCGAGCAGCGCAGTGCCGGACTCATCTTGAAAGGTTCTGAGCTCGAGGTGGGAGAGGGTGTCCTGAAGCAAGGGCGGCCGGAGGCCGAGAAAAGACGCAATGTCCTGGCGGGTCGCAGGTCCGAAGGCGCCCAGGTACCTTTTGATCGAATGCGCGAGACCCTCCGTCGACGCTCGCAGCTCGTCCCAACCAGACACCCAATCACAAGCGAGGCTGTAGAGATCGGCCCTCCGCTGCTCCCAGGTTCCCGATGGGGGAACCCGCACCAGATCGAGCCAGAGCGAGGCCCCGTTCCAGGCAGTGGAATCGAGGCCCAGCTGCTTCTGCAGTTGGAGGCGCTTTCTGGGCCCGTCGGCCAGGGCCTCAGCGATCTCGACCGCCATCTTTTCGATCGGCTTGGAGTTCGTGGTCTTGGTTGCGCGGAGCCACCACGCCTTTCGTTCCTCGGCGACAGCGGCGGTCATTAGGGCGAAGTCTCCAGGGCTGGTGAGGTGAATAGTCGCCCGCAAAAGCGTTCCTTGGATAACCGATCGATCCGAGAGGGCACGGGTGAGATCGTCCCGTTGGAACCCCGCGAGCCGGCTCCAGAGCCCGAGGTAACCGGCCGGGGCGTATTGGTTCTGAATACCGGCGATGCGCTCGAGAGCAGAGGGGATCGAGAGGTCGGCGCGCTCGAGATAGAGCTGGCGGGCGAGCAGGGCCCGGTTGAGAGCCCGCTGGGAGAGCACCTCACTCACCCGACCATTCTGCGCGGATTTTCTCGGCCTACCGCGCGGAAAATCCGCACAGAAGGCAACCGCGCCTTGTTCTGCGCGGATTTTCTTGGCCTACAGCGCCAAAAATCCGCGCAGCAAGCAAGCGGGCTAGGTTGGATGGGTGGCGAAGATTCACGGCGGCCAGCTCGTCGCCCGTGCCCTGAAAGCCGAAGGGGTCGACACGATCTTCACTCTTTCGGGCGGGCACATCGTCGCCATTCTTGATGGCTGTGTTCAGGAGGGCATCCGCATTGTCGACGTCCGCCATGAGCAGGCAGCCGCCCACGCCGCCGAGGCCTACAGCCGCTTGACCGGACGATTGGGGGTGGCGGTAGTCACGGCCGGTCCCGGGGTGACCGACACCATCACCGCCGTTGCCAACGCCTGGTTCGCCTCCACCCCGATGCTGGTCATCGGCGGCCGCCATCTTCTCCGCCAGGAGTTGAAGGGCGGGCTCCAGGAGATGAATCATCCTCAACTCTTCACGAGCATCACCGCTTGGGCTGCCACCGCCTGGCAAACCGAGCGTCTCCCTGAGTACGTCGCCACCGCCAGCCGATACGCATTCCGCGGCCGGGGAGCCCCGGTCTTCTTGGACATCCCGATGGACGTGCAATTTGACGTTGTCGAGCTCGAGGGCGTCGTTTGGCCCCGGGGGTATCGGTCCGAGCGGCGCCCCGGGACCGATCCCCAATCACTGGCCGATATCGAGACCGCCCTGGCCAGGTCGAGCCGGCCGATGATCTTCGCCAGTGCAGGCGGCAACTCAAATCGGCTGCAGGAGCTGTCCGAGGCGATGAATGCGCCAACATTCGTCAACGGCCGGGCGCGAGGCTCGCTGCCATACGGCCATCCTCTGCTCGGAAACCACGCCCGGAGCCAGGCCCTCTCCACAGCCGACCTGATTCTGGCCCTGGGGGTCGACTGGGACTTCCGCACCAACTACGGAGAGCGGGTCAATCCGGATGCCACCGTGATCCACGTCGACGCTGAGGCAACCAAGATCGGCTGGAACCGACCAGTCGACCTCGGTGTGGTGGCGGATCCGATGGAAGTCGTTGCCCAGTTGCTCGAGCTCTCCCTTCCCACTGCTGATCCTGGCTGGGTTGCAGAGATCGCCGGGGCGGAGAAGAAGCGACAGGGCGAGCTTGAGAGCGAAGCTGGTGGTGCAGGCCCGGGCCTCGTAGCTCCTCAGAGGTTCGGAAAAGAGGTCGGGGATTTCTTCGGCCGTGACTCGATCGTCGCGCTCGATGGGGGGGACATCGTTTCCACGACCGCACGCTGGCTGCAAGTGTCGACCCCGGGCCATGTTCTCGACCCGGGACCTTTCGGAACGTTGGGGACCGGCGCTCCCTTTGCTCTCGCTGCCCAGGTGCTCTATCCGGACAAACTGGTCGGCCTTGTCTTCGGTGACGGCGCTTTCGGGTTCAACGGCTTCGAGTTCGACACCTTGGTTC
>JBOGEW010000173.1:0-12092 GCA_050742075.1 Acidimicrobiia bacterium | reverse complement strand
GTCTTTCCAAGGGCCCGTTCGTCGACGAGCATCTGATGGACAAGGTCGACGAGCTCAATCGCAAGGGCGACAAAAGGGTGGTCAGAACCTGGAGTCGCCGATCCACCATCGTGCCCGACATGATCGGTCACACAATTGCCGTCCACGACGGCCGCAAGCACGTGCCGGTGTTCATCACCGAATCGATGGTGGGACACAAGCTGGGGGAGTTCGCCCCCACGAGAACCTTCCGCGGCCACTCGGGCAAGAAGGAGAAGGCGGTGAAGAAGTGAAGGTCAGGGCAGAAGCTCGCTTCATTCGCCATCCGCCCTTGAAGGTTCGGCGCACGCTGGATCAGGTACGGGGCTTGCCGGTCGAGGATGCTCGCGCCCTCCTCGCCCTTTCGCCGCGTGGTGCTGCGGTCCACGTCAGCAAGGTTCTCAATTCGGCGATTGCCAACGCCGAGCACAACTTCGCTCTCGATGTCGAGGAGCTGAAAGTAGCCGAGGCCTTCGCCAATGAAGGCCCCACTCTGCGCCGCTTCCAGCCCCGAGCTCGGGGCCGGGCGACTCGAATTCGCAAGCGGACAAGTCATATAACGATCGTGGTCTCCGACGGCCAGGAAGAAGAAGACTGATGGGACAAAAAACCCACCCGTACCTATTTCGCATCGGCACCACCAACGACTGGAAGTCGAAGTGGTATTCGGACAAGGACTACGTCGCCCTGGTCAACGAGGATTGGAAGATTCGCGATTACCTCCGCGGGGAGTTGAAGCGAGGGGCGGTTTCACGCATCGACATCGAGCGGACCCGGGACCGCGTGGTGGTGGAGATTCAGACGGCCCGGCCGGGCGTTGTCATCGGTCGCAAGGGTTCCGAGGCCGAACGACTTCGAACCGGGCTCGAGAACATTGCCTCCAAGCCGGTCAAGCTCAATATCACCGAGATCAAGGACCCCGATCTCGATTCTCAGCTTCTCGCCCAGGGTATCGCCGATCAGCTCGAGAACCGGGTCGCGTTCCGCCGCGCCATGAAGCGGGCCGTGGCTTCCGCCCTCAAGTCGGGTGCCCAGGGAGTAAGAGTTGAGTGCAACGGCCGCCTTGGCGGTTCGGATATGGGTCGCCGGGAGTGGTATCGGGAAGGTCGGGTTCCTCTTCACACCCTGCGGGCCGACATCGACTTCGGCACTGCCACTGCCCATACCACCGGCGGCACCATCGGCGTGAAGGTCTGGGTCTATCGAGGGGATGTCATCGGAGGTCTGGCCGCTAGTCGCGAGAAGATCGCGGCGGAGGCGGCATTGGCCACCGGAGGCCCGGCGCGCCGATCGGCACCGGCCAAAGCTCGGGCCGAGCAAGCAGTCGGTCGTGATAAAATGCCCCGTCTCATCGAGGCCGGAGGGGGCAAGCGCCTCATCGAGGCCGGAGGGGGCAAGCGTGAGCCCGGTCGCCGCCTGATTGAAGCGGGCGGGGGGCGGCGGATCACCGCCGAACAAGCCGAAGTCGAGTACGAGGCTGCGCGCGAGGAGCAAGCTACCGAACCACTCGTACCCGAGCCCGTGGTCGAAGAATCAATCGAGGAAACCACCCCGGTCGAAGAAACCCCGGTCGAGGACGCGGTCGATGTCGACTTCGCCGAAGCAATCGACAGCGGGGCGGCGGACGTAGACCCAGAGACAGTTTCGGAGAAGGAAGAGGAATAAGCCGTGTTGATGCCCAAGCGCACCAAGCACCGCAAGGTGCATCGTGGTCGCCGTACCGGCATGGCCAAAGGCGGTACCTCTGTCAACTTTGGCGAGTTCGGTCTGCAAGCGATGGAGGCGGCCTGGATTACCGCTCGTCAGATCGAGGCCGCTCGTATCACCATCTCCCGAACCGTCAAGCGCGGTGGCAAAGTCTGGATCACGATTTTTCCGGACAAGCCTGTCACTCAGAAGCCGGCTGAAACCCGGATGGGGTCGGGCAAAGGCAACCCCGAGTTCTGGGTGGCCGTCGTAAAGCCCGGGCGGGTCATGTTCGAATTGGCCGGCGTCCCCGAGGATCTCGCCCGCGAGGCGCTGACCAAGGCAGGACACAAGCTGCCAATCAAGACCCACGTCATCACGAGGGACCCATTTTGAGAACTGCCGAATTGCGCGAGCTCGATCACGAGGAGCTTTCCGAGAAGCTGGCCGAAGCCAAGGCCGAGCTTTTCAACCTCCGCTTTCAGCTTGCCACCAATCAGCTGGAGAACACCGCCCAACTCCGAACCACCCGCAGGGAGATCGCTCGCCTCGCGACGCTTCTCCGGGAAATGGAGTTGGAGGAGTGGAGAAAGACTTCAGACAGCGTTGAGAAATCAGATAGGAAGCGGTCGTGAGCGACGAACGAGGACGTAGAAAGACCCGGGTGGGGATTGTTATTTCCGACGCCCGGGATAAGACCGTCACTGTCGAGGTTCCGACCCAGTTCAAGCACCCTCGTTACGACAAGATCGTGCGTCAGACGTCGCAGTTTCATGCCCATGACGAGAACAATGACGCCAAGCGAGGCGACACCGTCCGGATCATGGAAACCAGGCCGATTTCCAAGCAGAAGCGCTGGCGGGTCACCGAGATCGTAGAGCGAGCCCGATGATCCAACAGGAGAGCCGGCTCAAGGTGGCCGACAACACGGGTGCTCGGGAGGTGCTCTGCATACGGGTCCTCGGCGGCTCCACCCGGCGCTATGCCGGGGTGGGCGATGTGATCGTGGCCACCGTCAAAGACGCCATTCCCGGTGGCACGGTCAAGAAGGGTGAAGTGGTGAAGGCCGTGGTTGTGCGGACTCGCAAGGCGGCGCGTCGGGTCGACGGTACCTATGTCCGCTTTGACGACAACGCTTGCGTAATCATCGACAACAACCGGCAGCCGCGCGGTACCCGCATCTTCGGACCGGTCGCCCGTGAGCTGCGCGATCAGCGCTTCATGCGCATCGTCTCTTTGGCACCTGAGGTTTTGTGATGAGATTGCGCGAAGGCGACAAGGTAAAGGTCATATCTGGCAAGGACGCTGGCAAAGAGTCGCGCATCTCCCGCGTGCTCCCGCGAAAGAACCAGGTCATCGTTGAGGGGGCCAACACGGTTCGCAAGCATCAAAAGGCGCGAGGCCGGACCATGCAAGCGGGCATCATCGATAAAGACCTGCCGATCGATGCCTCGAACGTCATGATCGTCTGTGACGACTGCGGTCTTCCGACCCGGGTCGGATATCGGATCGACGAGAACGGCAAACAGCGAGTCTGCAAACGCTGCGGAGGCGACCTGTGACCGTTCCCCGGCTGAAGGCCGAATACTTGGAGAAAGTGGCGCCGGCCCTACGCGATCAGCTGCAATTGGCGAATGTGATGCAGGTTCCCCGACTGGAGAAGATCGTGGTCAACATGGGAGTGGGGGAAGCCGTGACTGACCGCAAGCAGCTCGAGTCGGCGATGGACGAGCTGGCCCTCATCACCGGCCAGAAACCCCGCATGAATCGCTCTCGGCGCTCAGTGGCCGGCTTCAAGGTGAGAGAAGGAATGCCGATCGGAGCCTCGGTGACCATGCGGGGCCATCGGATGTGGGAGTTCTTCGATCGGCTGCTGGCGGTTTCCATCCCTCGCATCCGCGACTTCCGCGGCCTCAATCCACGCTCGTTCGACGGCCGGGGCAATTACACCTTCGGCGTGACCGAGCAACTGATCTTTCCTGAGATCGACTTCGACCGAGTGAGCTCGGTCAAAGGGATGGACATCACGATTTGCACCTCGGCTTCCGAGGATGCCCAGGCCAAGGCCCTCCTAGATGCCTTTGGTTTTCCATTTCGCAAGCAAGAGATCCCAGTTCGCTAGGAAGATTGGCCGGTAGGAGATATTTGTGGCTAAGAAATCGTTGGTCCTGAAGTCGAGGCGCAAGCCCAAGTTCGCCGTGCGCGGCTACAGCCGCTGCCAGCGCTGCGGGCGTTCGCGGGCATTCATGCGGGACTTCGGCATGTGCCGCATCTGTGTCCGCCAGCTCGCCAGCCGTGGGGAGCTGCCCGGGATCAGAAAGGCTTCGT
Source organism: Acidimicrobiia bacterium (assembly GCA_050742075.1). Lineage (GTDB taxonomy): Bacteria > Actinomycetota > Acidimicrobiia > Spongiisociales > ZC4RG35 > JACCTH01. The sequence continues at coordinate 8,060 of JBOGEW010000173.1, read as the reverse complement.
GGTAGCCATGATGACCGATCCCATTGCCGACATGCTGACCCGGATCCGCAACGCCATCGCGGTTGGTCACGAACAGGTCGAGATGCCCTTGTCGAAACTGCGCGAGGGGATCGCCAAAATCCTCGTAGTCGAGGGTTACATCGATCGCTATGAGACCTCAGGCGAAGGCGTGCAACAGAAGCTGGTTCTGGTCCTGCGCTATGGACCTCGCCGGGCGCCGGTGATCGCCGGCCTGCGCCGTGTCTCCCGGCCCGGGCACCGGGTCTATCGCCAGGCGAGCGAGATACCCCGCGTCCAGGGCGGCCTGGGGGTATCGGTGGTCTCCACTTCACAGGGACTTCTGGCCGATCGTGAAGCGCGCCGTCGCCGCCTGGGTGGCGAAATTTTGTGTGAGGTTTGGTGAGATGAGCCGGGTTGGAAAGAAGCCGATTCCGATCCCAAGCGGGGTCGAGGTGAAGATCTCCGGAGATCGTGTGTCCGTCAAGGGTTCGAAGGGAACCCTGGAACGCACTTTCTCCGAGCGCGTTCACATCGCCCAGGAGAATGGTGAGCTGGTGGTCTCCCGCCACGACGACGAACGCCAGAGCCGCGCCCTCCACGGCCTGTCCCGCGCCCTGCTCAACAACATGGTGGTCGGGGTGTCGGAGGGTTTCCGCTCCGAACTGACCATCGTCGGCGTCGGGTATCGGGCGATCCAGAAGGGCAGTGATCTCGAGCTGCAGCTCGGTTTCAGCCATCCGGTTAGCTTCGCTGCCCCTCCCGGGGTGACTTTCGAAGTTCCCGAGCCGACCAAAGTGATCATCAGCGGTTTTGACAAGGAAGTCGTCGGACAGGTCGCCGCCGACATCCGCAAACTGCGTCCGCCCGAGCCTTACAAAGGCAAGGGGATCAGATACTCGGGGGAGCAGGTTCGCCGCAAGGCGGGCAAAGCAGGTAAGCGATGAGGGGTAGCCGCATTGATCAACGCCGCCGGCGTCATGCCCGCGTCCGCAAAGGGGTTTCCGGCGACGCCAGCCGGCCGCGCCTGGCGGTCTATCGCAGCAATCGCTACATCTACGCCCAGATCATCGACGACCAGAGCGGGCGGACGGTGGCAGCCGCCTCTTCACAGGAGGCCGATCTGCGGGACCGCAAGCTGTCGATCGATACGGCCAGCGAGGTAGGAAAGCTGATTGCCTCTCGGGCCAAGGCTGCGGGGGTGGAAACTGTCGTTTTTGACCGCGGGGGATTCGCCTATCACGGACGGTTGAAGGCTCTCGCCGACGCCGCCCGCCAGTCGGGCCTCGATTTCTAAGGAGCGTGTAGTGGCAGAGTCTCAATTCGAAGAGCGAGTGATCAACATCAATCGGGTCGCCAAGGTGACCAAAGGCGCCAAGCGATTTAGCTTTAGCGCTCTCGTCGTCGTGGGCGACGGCAACGGCAAGGTCGGTGTCGGCTATGGAAAAGCGCGTGAAGTTCCGACCGCCATTCAGAAGGGCATGGAGTCGGCCCGCAAGGCCATGGTCACTATTCCGATGGCCGGAAGCACCATCGTGCATGAGGCAATGGGCGTCCACGGAGCATCACGGGTTCTGATCAAGCCGGCCGCTCCGGGAACCGGCGTCATCGCCGGAGGAGCTGTGCGCCAGATTCTCGAAGCAGCCGGGATCAAGGACGCCTTGGCGAAATCGATCGGTTCGCCAACGCATATCAATGTTGCCCAGGCGGCCATGAAAGCTCTCACCGGCCAGCGCCGGCCCGATCAAGTCGCCCAGATGAGGGGACGCAGACCGGAGGATGTCATTCCTCCTGGACTTCTCGCCGCTTATCGGAGCACGGAGGCCATGCGGGCGGTCGACAACTGATGGCCGCAGGCACCGTCAAGGTCACTCTCCGCCGGTCGCTGATCGGTGAAAAGCCGGGAACCGTGAAAACCGTCAAGGGCTTGGGTCTCGGCAAGCTCAATTCGAGCAACGAGCTCCCGGACAATGCCGCCACCCGGGGAATGATTCATAAGGTCAGGCACCTTGTTGAGGTTGCCTCTTTCGACGAGCCGAAGACCAGAGACCAAAGACAAGAGATTTCGAAATGAGTGATCAGTTCCAGCTTCATGATTTGAGCCCGGCCCCTGGATCCCGCAAGTCCCGCAAGCGAGTCGGGCGCGGTACTGGGGGCAAAGGCCACAAGACCGCCGGCCGGGGGACCAAAGGTCTCAAGGCTCGCAACACCCTCCGGCCCGGTTTCGAGGGTGGCCAGACGCCGATGTCGATGCGGATTCCCAAGCTAAAGGGTTTTCGTAATCCCAACAAAGATCCATATGCGGTTATCAACCTGGCAGCGCTCAACCGGTTTCCGGCAGGCTCGGTGATCACCCCCGACGATCTCCGACAGAAGGGCTTGGTTAAGCACCGTGGTCGGGTGAAAGTCCTCGCTCTCGGCGAGATCGACAGGGCCTTGACGATCAAGGCGGATGCATTCTCCGAGGCCGCCAAGGCCAAGATCGAGGCGGCTGGTGGGTCAGTAGAAGTTCTTGTACTGGGGGGAGAAACAGCCGGGAGGGGGGAGTCCTAGACGTGCTCGCGATGTTCCGCCACATGTTCACGATTCCCGATCTGCGCGGGAAGATCCTCTTCACGCTGGCGATGTTTGCCGTCTATCGACTCGGTACCGCGTTGCCGGTTCCAGGCATCGACCTCGATGCAGTGAGGATCTTCCAGGCCCAGCAACAGGCTGGCGGCATCTATGGGTTGCTGAACCTCTTCTCCGGGGGGGCCCTCGAGCAGTTCTCGGTGCTGGCCCTTGGCATCCTCCCCTACATCACGGCCACCATCATCATGCAGCTCCTGACCGTGGTGATCCCCCGGCTCCAGGCTCTGCAAGAGGAGGGTGAGGCGGGCCGCAAGACCATCACCCAATGGACTCGATACCTGACGGTTGGTCTGGCCGCGATCCAATCGGCGGGCTTCACCTACCTGTTCCATACCGGCACCTTCACCCAGGGAATCGACCTGGTGCCGCAATACACCCCTGGCCGGGTAGCGCTCATCATCCTGACGATGACAGCTGGTACCGCCTTCGTGATGTGGTTGGGAGAGCTCATCACCCAGCGTGGGATCGGCAACGGGATGTCCCTTTTGATCTTCGCCTCAATCCTCAGCCAGTTCCCCTCCATCTTCGGCCAGCTCTGGGGCGCCACCGGCGCCATCGAACGCTATGGCCTTTTCGCCCTGGTCATCCTGGCGTTCCTGGTGATGATCGTGGCGATCATCTACATCGACCAGGCGCAGCGACGGATTCCGATTTCATTTGCCAAGCGCGTGCGGGGCCGGCGGGTGATGGGAGGACAATCCACCTACATTCCGTTGAAGGTCAATACCGCCGGGGTTATCCCGGTGATTTTCGCCTCTTCTGTCTTGCTCTTCCCCTCCCTCCTGGTGACGGCGATTCCGTTCAACAATCGGTTCATGCAGGGAGTCCGCCGGTGGCTTGATTCCAATCTGGGAGGGGGTGGGAGTGGTGGTCAGATCAGCTTCTGGTACGTGATGATCCTCTTCTCGCTCATCATCTTCTTCACCTACTTCTACACCGCCATCCAATTTGACCCCCAGCGTCAGGGCGAGATGCTGCAACGTCAGGGGGGCTTCATCCCCGGAATCCGACCGGGATCGGCCACGTCGCGGTATTTGAGCCACACCCTCAACCGCATCACCCTCCCCGGCTCGATATTCCTCGGCTTGATTGCCGTACTTCCCACCCTGGCGACTCTCATTTGGAACATCCCGATTGGGTTCTCGGGGGTCTCGATACTGATCGTCGTGGGAGTGGCGATCGAAACGATGAAACAGATCGAGAGCCAGTTGACGATGCGCAACTACGAGGGCTTCCTGACTTGAGGCTGCTGTTTGTCGGGCCCCCGGGAGCGGGCAAAGGGACTCAGGCCGCCCTTGTTGCCTCCCGGCTGGGGGTGCCCCATATCTCAACCGGCGAGATGTTTCGCTACCACGTCGCGTCCGAGACGGAGCTCGGCCGGCAGGTGCAGGCGCTGATGGAGCTCGGTGCCTATGTCCCCGACGAGCTCACGGTGGCAATGCTGGCCGAGCGCATGCGGTCTCCGGACACCGAGAAGGGGTTCATTCTCGACGGCTTTCCCCGCACGATCGGACAGGTCGAATCGCTCGACAATCTCCTTGGTGCCAACGGCCTCGACCGCGTAGTGCTCTTCGATGTCGACGAAGAGCAGCTGGTGCAGCGCATGCTCTCTCGGGGCAGAGCCGACGACAGCGAAGAGACGATCCGGAGCCGATTCAAGGTATATGAGGAGCAGACCGCCCCGCTCGTCGACCTCTACCGGGGCCGCGGCCTGGTCGTGGCAGTTGACGGAGAAGGCGATGTCGACGAAGTGACCGATCGACTTCTCCGGGCGCTCGAAACGTGATCACGCTCAAGTCCGAGCGCGAGTTCGCCAAGATGGCCGCAGCCGGGCGCTGCGTGGGATCGGTCCTCGACGCGGTCCGCTCCGCGGCCATTCCCGGCAAGAGCCTGCTCGAGCTGGACAAGTTGGCCGGCGACATCATCGCTGCCCACGGCTGTACACCCTCCTTTCTTGGATACCAGCCCTCCGAACACCAGGTGCCGTATCCCGGCCACCTCTGCCTCTCGGTGAACGATGTGATTGTTCACGGAATCCCGAGCGCCTACCGCTTGCGGGAGGGGGACATTCTCTCCGTTGACGCTGGAGCCATTTTCGAGGGTTTTCACGGTGACGCTGCCTTCACCATGGGAATCGGAGAGGTAAGCCCGGAGGCGGCGCGCCTTATCGCCGCCACCGCTGCGGGGATGTGGGCTGGGATCGCCGCGGTCCGCACGGGGAATCGGCTGGGCGACATCGGAGCGGCCGTGCAGAAGGTCGGTGAGGGCCAGGGCGTGGGGATCGTGCGCGAATACGTCGGCCATGGCATCGGGCGGAGCATGCATGAAGAGCCCCAGGTCCCGAATATCGGGTCGGAGGGCCGGGGGATGAGGCTCAAAAACGGAATGGCGCTCTGCATCGAGCCGATGTTCAACCTGGGCGGCTGGGAGACGTCGGTCGATTCCGACGGGTGGACCGTCCGCACCGCCGATGGGTCGCTCTCTGCTCATTTCGAGCACACCGTGATCCTGGCCAAGGATGGACCGCAGGTGACGACATTGGCCAACGGACCCGTCCCCACCAGCACTTTCGCCGTAACCGGAGCGTTCCGCTATCATTCCCAACCGGTCTCCGGGACCCTTCTGACGTGACTTCTGAGACAGAAGATGATGTCATTCGGGTTTCTGGCACCGTTGTTCAGAACCTCCCGAATGCCACCTTTCGGGTTGGAATCGACGGCGGATTGGAAGTGCTCGCGCACGTCTCCGGAAAGATGCGGATGCGATTCATCCGCATCCTTCCCGGTGACCGAGTAGACGTAGAACTGTCAGCGGACGAGCCCACGCGGGCGCGAATCGTCTGGAGATATCGATGAAGGTCAGACCATCCACCAAGAAGATGTGCGAGAAATGCCGGATCATCCGGCGGCGCGGTCGCGTCTGGGTCATCTGCCCTAATCCACGACACAAGCAGCGACAGGGTTAACGGGTCATGGCACGTATCGCCGGCGTAGATCTTCCTCGCGACAAGCGGCTGGAGATTGGATTGACCTACATCTTTGGGATCGGACTTACTCGTTCGCATGAGATCTGTCGCGACCTGGGGCTCAACCCTGACACGAAGGTGAAGGATCTGACCGAGGACGAGGCCTCCAAGATTCGACGCCTGATCGAGTCGAACTACCAGGTCGAGGGGGACCTCCGTCGAGAGGTCCAACAGAACATCAAGCGCAAGATCGAGATCGGCTCCTATCAGGGAGTCCGCCATCGCCGTGGTTTGCCGGTTCGGGGTCAGCGAACTCACACCAACGCCCGAACCCGCAAAGGCCCGAAGACCGCCATCGCCGGCAAGAAGAAAGTGAAGAAGTAGTGGCGCAGAAGCAGGCACAGACGGCGACCCCTCAGAAGCGAGTTCGGCGTCGCGAGCGCAAGAACATTTCCCACGGGCAGGCCCATATCAAGGCGTCGTTCAACAACACCCTCATCACCATCACCGATCAAGGCGGAAATGTCGTCGTGTGGACGTCTGGTGGCGCGGTGGGATTCAAGGGATCCCGCAAGTCGACGCCCTACGCGGCTCAAGTCGCCGCCGAGGAAGCGGCCCGGCGAGCCGGTGAGCACGGTATTCGCAAGCTCGATGTAATCGTGGCTGGAACCGGATCAGGCAGGGACACTGCGGTGCGCACTCTCCAGAACATGGGCATGGAAATCACCGGCGTGCGCGATGTCACGCCCATGCCCCACAACGGCTGCCGTCCCAAGAAAAGGCGCCGCGGCTGATGGCTCGGAATACCGGTCCTCGTCATCGCGCTTGCCGGCGAGCGCGTACCCCTCTTTGCCAAGCGAAGCGTTGCCCGGTCGAGCGCCGTCCATATCCGCCCGGCCAGCACGGCCGCGGGCGAATCAAAGAGAGCGACTACCAGTTGCAGCTGCGGGAGAAGCAGAAGCTCCGCGCCATGTACGGGGTACTCGAGCGACAGTTCCGCCGCTACTACGAGGCCGCCACCCGTCAACCCGGAATCACGGGAGAAAACCTGCTGCGCATTCTTGAATCCCGCATCGACAACGTCGTTTGGCGGGCCGGACTGGCTGCGACTCGGCCTCAGGCTCGCCAGCTCGTCAACCACGGCCACTTCCGGGTGAACGGAAGGAAGGTCGACATCCCCTCATACCAGCTCAAGGGCGGCGATGTGATTTCGGCCAAAGAGCGCAGTCGTGAGCTTTTGATCATCCAGCACTCGCTCGACACGATCAGCCATCCGGTGCCGGAGTGGCTGTCGGTGAATGGGGACGAGCGAGCGGTCACGGTCCTGTCCCTGCCGGACCGAGCCCAGATCGATACATCGATTCGGGAGCAGATGATCGTCGAGCTCTACTCCAAGTGACCAGAAAGGAGACGGGGCCGTGTTGATTGTTCAGCGTCCTCAAATCGAGGAAAGAGAATCAGGAGAGAATCGATCCAACTTCGTGGCGGAGCCACTCGAACCGGGCTTCGGCTACACCCTCGGGAACACACTCCGCCGTACGCTCCTCTCCCGGATCCCGGGAGCGGCTGTGACCAGCATCCGGATTGAGGGAATCCAGCACGAGTTCTCGACCATCCCGGGCGTGGTGGAGGACGTTGTCGACATGATCCTCAACGTCAAACAGATCGTGGTTCGCCTCGAGGATGCCGACGACCTGGTTGTCTATCTGTCCGCCAAGGGACCCGGGGTGATTACTGCGTCCCAATTGAAGGTTCCGGCCGGGGTCGAAATCGTCAATGGCGACCAGCCCATCGCCACCCTCTCCGGGGACGGCAAGCTCGAACTCGAGCTGACCGTCGGACCCGGAGTGGGCTACCGCAGCGCCGATGCCAACAAGCAGGGCGGAAGCTCGATCGGGGTGATTCCGATCGACTCGATGTTCTCGCCGGTGCGCAAGGTGGCCTACCGAGTGGAGAACACTCAGGTCGGACAGATGACCAACTTCGACCGGCTCGTGCTGGATGTCGAGACCAACGGTGCTATCACCCCGGCCGAGGCGGTTTCTTCGGCGGGGAAGACCCTCCGGGAACTGATGAACCTCTTTGCCGACATGGGAGAAGGGGTGGGCCTCGAGCTCGGAGAGCGTCACACCGAAAGCACTGGCTCTCCCGACCTGGACCTCCCGATCGAAGCCCTCGATCTCACCGAGCGACCGCGCAACTGCCTCCGGCGAGCCCAAATCAAGACCGTGGGCGAGTTGGTGCAGCGCACGGCCGACGATCTGCTCAACATCACCAACTTCGGACAGAAGAGCCTCGAAGAGGTTATCGCCAAGCTCGATGAGCTCGGTCTTTCCCTGGCTGACCAGAGCAGCTGATGCCCCGTCCTCGTAAAGGTGCACGCTTCGGAAACTCTGGAGCGCACGAGAAGATCATCCTGGCCAACCTGACCAGGTCGCTCGTGTTGGAAGGCTCGGTGATCACCACC
>JBOGEW010000172.1:0-8764 GCA_050742075.1 Acidimicrobiia bacterium | reverse complement strand
GCTGGAACTTCGGGCTCGCCTACGGCTTCGGCGGGCTCCTGGTCGCAACCGTCGTCGTCACGGTCATGTACTTCGGCCTCTGTTACTCGATCGCTGAGATGTCGCCGGCATTGCCTCATACTGGAGGCGCGTATTCATTCGCTCGCTCGGCGATGGGGCCCTGGGGAGGATTCATCACCGGCCTCGCCGAGAATATCGAGTACGTCGTCACCACCGCCGTAGTGGGAACGTTTGCCGCTGCCTATGCCCGCCCGGTTTTTGCCGAGCTGCTCAACTTCGACGTACCTGAGTTGGTCTGGCTGGCAATTTTCTACGTTCTCTTCGTCGGATTGAATGTCGTCGGAATCGAGGCGACAATGCGTTTCTCGATCGCCATCTGCCTGATTTCGCTGGCCGTGCTGGTCATTTACGCGGTGATCGCGATTCCCGAATTCCAGGCTGGGCGGCTAACCGACATCGCCCCTGAAGCAGGCCGCACCCCCTTTCTCCCGTTCGGCGCGTTGGGGATTTTCGCCGCTTTACCTTTCGCCATCTGGTTCTACCTGGCGATTGAGGAATTGCCTCTGGCCGCCGAGGAGGCAATGGATCCCAAGCGCGACGTGCCCAACGCCACGATCTGGGGCATGGTGACCCTGGTCATCACCGGCGCCCTGGTCTTGTTCCTCAACACGGGAGTCACGGGCGCCGAGGCGATTCGGACTTCGGGAGAGCCCCTCCTCGACGGTTTCCGGGTCATTCTCGGTAGCGAAACCGGGGCCGCCCTGCTCGGTCTGGCAGCCCTCTCCGGGCTGATCGCCAGCTTCCACACCATCATCTATGCCTACGGGCGCAATATCTTCTCGCTCTCTCGGGCCGGATACTTTCCGAAGTTCATGTCGATCACCCATGGCACTCGTAAGACGCCCTGGGTAGCTTTGATCTTGGGAGCCGTGGTCGGCTATGCGCTGGCGCTGCTGCTCCACTGGGCCGGCGGTCAGGACTCGGCTTTCGCCGCCACCGTTTCCGGCGCCCTGCTCAATATGGCGGTCTTCGGTGCAGTGATCTCCTATGCCATGCAGTGTCTGGCCTTCGTGCTGCTGCGCCGCAATCTGCCCAACATCGATCGACCGTACCGAAGTCCGGTCGGGGTTCCCGGAGCGGTGATCGCGGGGTTGATCGCCATCGTGGCCTTGATCGCGACCTTTCTCGATGCGGGCTACCGACCGGGTGTCTACGGGACGGCGATCTGGGTCTTGATCGGGATTGCCTATTTCGCCGCGGCGGGACGGCATAAGTTGGTGCTGTCACCCGAAGAGGAGTTTGCGATGACTAGGGGCGAGCACGGCCATCCGGAGACGGAGGGCTACGGCACAACCCGCGTCTGAAAGCCCGCCGTGTTCTTTGGGCCGCGAACGAGGTATAACCGCGAGCAGCCACAGCTGAATCGGAGGACATGATGGAAGCAGCGGCGATAGTTCTGAGCGTCGATCAGGACCAGACGGAGGAGTTTGAAGCCGGCTTCCGCGAGCACGAACTTCCCACATGGATCGACTTTCAGGAGCGGGGAGTATTGGTGGGGGCGTGCCTACAAAAGATGGACATCTCCTCCCAACCGCGCTCGGGAACCCAGCAGTATCTGGTGGTAGCCATCTTCGCCACCGACGAAGGCCATCATCTGCACGACAGCGACCCCCGCTTTCAAAAGTGGGACCAGATCGCCGATTCGTTCCAGGTGGCGCCGGCCATGGCTTTCGGCGGCGAGACTGTTCTGAAGGTCGGATTGGGCTAGGGACGGCCCTCAAGCGCGAGGTGCGGATGGCCGAGTCCACCTACAACCGCAAACGAGATTTCACTGAGACTTCGGAGCCGGCAGCAGTTGCTACCGAAGGCGACGTCGATCCGATAATCGCCCCCACTGGAGAATTGTTCGTCATTCACCAGCACTACGCCACCCGCCTTCATCACGATCTCCGCCTGGAGATGCTCAATGGCTCCACGCCGGTGCTGGTCTCATGGGCCATACCGAAGCTCCTGCCCAAGCGCAAAGGGCAAAGGCATCTGGCGGTTCGCACCGAAGATCACCCTTTCGAGTACGCCAGCTTCTCGGGGTCGATCCCGAAAGGAAACTACGGCGCCGGCGAGGTCCGGATCTTCGACACCGGCCGCTACGAGGCGCTGGAACGGGATGGAAAGAAGATCAGCTTTCGTCTCGTTGGGGAGCGAGTCGACGGGATCTTTCACCTGATCCACACCCGGGATCGGGACGGCAAGCAAGAGTGGCTGGCTTTGCAGGGTGAGGACTTGCGAGAGAATCTCGACCAACCGCCACCATCGAAACCCATGCTGGCCACGGTAGGCGACGGCCCCTTCGACGACCCGGCTTGGTCATTCGAGCCGAAGTGGGACGGCATCCGGGCCATAGCGGTGTGCGGGGTCGATACCACTCTCATCTCACGCAATGACAACGACATCACCATTGCCTATCCCGAACTCAGATCAGTCAATATCCAGCTGGTGGCGATAGATGCCGTTCTCGATGGCGAGATCGTGGCTCTTGATGACGGAGTGCCTTCGTTCCAAAAGCTGCAGGGGCGGATGCACCTGCGCGATCCGGCGTCGATCGAAAAGGCGACCAAGTCGAACCCCGTCACCTACATGGTCTTCGACCTTCTCTTTCTCGATGGCCGCAACCTGGTCGACAAGCCTCTGTCGGAACGTCGGCAGTTGCTGGAAGAGATCATCGTCCCCTCTGACCGCGTCCAGATTTCTCCGGCGATTGTCGGAGAAGGAACCGCCCTCTTCGGGGCGGCTCAGGCGCAAAATTTGGAGGGGATCGTCGCCAAGCAATTGAGCTCGATCTACCAGCCTGCGGCAAGATCCCGAGCCTGGCTCAAGATCAAGACCGTATTCGATGCCGACGCGGTGGTCGTCGGATGGACAGAGGGTGGTGGCGCCCGCAGCGGGAGCATCGGGTCGCTGGTTCTCGCAATGTACGAAGGTGATGCGCTCCGGTACGTAGGCAATGTCGGCACCGGCTTCAACCAGAAGACAATGGCCGAAGCCGTGCAAAGGCTGGGGAACCTGCCGACCATGGAGTCGCCGTTTCCCGCTTCGCTTTATCGCGAGCGTCCCGAACTCCGCCGCGCTCACTGGGTGGCTCCCAAACTCGTGGCCACGGTCGAGTACCGGCAGGTAACCAGCGCCGGTCGCCTCCGGGTGCCATCGTTCAAAGGGTTTCGCGAAGACAAGGCGCCAGCGGAGTGCACCTTCGACCAACTAATCCCGACAGGGACTCCTTAGCGGTCCAGAAGCCGGTTGACCGCGTCGAGGACAGCCTTGGCCGTTGCCACCGCCGGATCGCCGCCGCGAACGATGGCGCTTCCGACCAATTCCTGGCCGTCCTGGTGGACCTGAGCGAGAGCGATCTTGAGATTGCCGAGGTCGGAGGTCGCCACTGCGGAGAGGTCGAATCCGATTTCCGGCGACAGGCTGCGAATCGCTCGCAAGGTCGCCTCGCCGACCAGACGATGGCGATGGCTCGGCCCACCGTCTCCCTCGACTCGCCCCCGATACTGGTTGTGAGAAGCGGTCAGCGTCACTTCGATCACCGCCCGCGAGCCGACGAGTTGTTGATCGATCGTGGAGAGAGCAGGGCGGGGCGCCATCAAATCCAGCGTAAACGGCACCGGCACTGCCAGCGATCTAGGTTTCTCGGACCGCACTGCAGGAGGTCGTGGTGATCAAGGAGTTCAAGGAATTCATTGCCAAGGGAAATCTCATCGACCTGGCTGTTGCCTTTGTGATGGGGGTTGCGTTCAGCGGACTGGTCAACACCTTCATCAGCCGCATCGTCAATCCCGTTCTAGGCCTGCTCTTCAACGTCTCGAGCCTCGACACCCTGGTCCTTTTCGGCAAAATTGACGAGGCGACTGGCTTACAAGCCGGATCTGTCGGAGCATTTCTTGGCGCCATCATCAATTTCCTCTTGGTGGCCCTGGTGATGTTCATGGTGGTGAAGGCCTATAACCGGATGCGCCGTCCTCCCGAGGAAATCCCGCCATCCGAGGAGATTGTCTTGCTCCGCGACATTCGCGACGGGATTCGCTCCCGCTAAACCCTTGATGGACGGCTCGGTTCAGCCGACCGTCCAAGCTCTTGCCCTACATATCTTGACCCACTAGTGTGTTAGGCATGGTACCTAGCTATCCCAAGGTAGGCCATGAGCACGGAAGCCAGCTGCTGAAAGGCGTGCTCGACATGTGCCTCCTGGCGGTCATCGCCGAGCAGGCGACCTACGGGTACGAGATGGCACGCAAACTCGAGAGCCGGGGATTGCGCCTCGCCTCGGAAGGAAGCATCTACCCCCTCCTTTCCCGCCTTCAGCGCCAGGGACTCGTCGAGGGTTACCTGGTGGAATCGGCCGGCGGGCCGGCGCGCAAGTACTACCGGCTGGCACCTGCCGGTGCCCGCACCCTTTCTGCATGGATCTCGGATTGGGAAACGCTTTCTGCCGGTGTCAACGGAGTCATCAAGGGAGCCGAGAATGGTTGATCAAGACGGGGTCGCCCGGATCGTTGCCAGTTGCCAGCGTTACTGGCGGGAGGCAGGGCTTTCATCAGGAGTCGTCTCCGAGATGGCGGGCCAATTGGATGAGCACCTGCGCGAGGCCGCGGCCGTCGGAATGCCGCTCGACTCGGTCGTGGGCAAAGACCTGAGAGATTTCGCCGAGGCCTGGGCGGCCGAGGCCCAGGGACGGATGTCCCAAGGAGGTCGAACCCAGCCCCGCACAAGCCCGCGGATTCGCACATCGAGCCCACGCGAACTTGTGGTTTACGGCCTCGGCATCGTGGCTTTGGTGGTAGCGGTCGTAGTGTCGAGAGGAGAAACGCCGGTGGAAAATGACCTTTGGAGATGGCTTTGGACGGGACTAGCAGTAGTCATGGGTATTGGCGAAATTTTTACCGCGGGATTCTTCCTGCTTCCGTTTGCGGTCGGGGCCACCGCCGCAGCCGTACTGGCCTGGACCGGAGTGGCCGTGGTTGCTCAGTGGCTGGTCTTTTTCGGGGTCTCGCTGATGGCCTTCGTGTATCTGCGCCGCTACATCGCCCGTCAAGACGAGATATCCCCGGCATCGGTTGGAGCCAACCGCTGGACCAACACCCGGGGGGTGGTCCTAATCGACATCGAGCCCCTGGAATCAACAGGCATCGTTCGGATTGGCGGCGAGGAGTGGAGAGCGACTTCGGATCAACCCATTCTCGCTGGTACCCAAGTAGTCGTACTGGAAGTGAGCGGATCCCGTCTGGTGGTCATGCCCCTAGAGACCTGATTTTTCGACAAGCCAGAGAGAGAGAAGGACAGTGGATAACAATGCGTTGGTAGTTCTGTTCGTGGTGGTCGCTGCGGCCTTGATCCTGGTAGCGGCCACCGGCTTCCGGGTAGTCCGGCCTTTCGAGAAAGGCCTGGTCGAATTTCTTGGCAGATACGAGAAGACCGTTGAGTCGGGTCTCCGCTGGGTGATGCCATTCGTAAAGCGGTTGACCAAGGTCGATATGCGGGAGCAGGTGGTCGACGTTCCACCACAAGAGGTAATCACGAAGGACAACGTCGTCGTCACCGTCGACGCGGTCATCTACTACGAAGCCACCGACCCGGTAAAGCTGAAGTACAACGTCGCCAACTTCTCGCTGGCGGTGACCAAGCTCGCCCAGACCAACCTGCGGAACGTGGTAGGTGACCTCGACCTCGATACCGCGCTCACCAGCCGCGACCTGATCAACTCCAAGCTACGCCAGATCCTCGATGACGCCACTGACAAGTGGGGCACACGAGTCGTACGGGTCGAGATCCAGCGCATCGAACCGCCCGCGGATGTCACCGAAGCGATGCACAGGCAGATGAAAGCTGAGCGGCTTCGTCGTGCGGTTGTGACTGAGGCTGAAGGCGACAAGACGGCGCGAGTCCTGAAGGCCGAAGGCGTTAAAGCGTCGGCCGTCATCGAAGCCCAGGGTCAGGCCGAAGCGATCAAGACTGTGGCCGACGCCGATCGTTACCAGAAGGAGACGGTGGCTGAAGGAGAAGCCCGGGCGATCGAGCGGGTTTACTCCGCCATCCACACCGGCAACCCGACGCCCGACTTGATCTCGATCAAGTACCTCGAGGCATTGGCAGCGGTGGCCAACGGTCAGGCAACGAAGATCTTCCTCCCTCTCGACTCGACCGTCGCCATGGGAAGCGTCGCCGCCATGAGCGAGCTCTTCAAAGAGAAGTCGTAAGGCGAACCCTGGGCAGAACGTCGCGATGGGAGCTCTCGGGGTCTCATCGGGTGATCGCCCGCAAGGTGGACTCGACTTCGAACGGCTCAACCGGCGGGTAGAAGACCATGGTGTAGCGGTCACAGCGGTCGCTGCCATCTTCGTCGAACCAGGCTGCCACCCACTTGCCATCCTCGTGAGGCCCGACCACTCCCGCGGTTCCGGCCACCTCGACCTCCCCGCGCTCACCCGGCCAATCGATCGGCGGGAGCGTCCCCCTGATGAGGGCGATAGCCAAATCACCTTCGGCGTTGACCCAGAAAACCGATCGGGTGCCGCCGATGGCCGTGAACTCGTCGAGTTCGATCGAGCCCAGGTCGGCCGCCTCTCCCGTCACTCGTGTTGGTAGGTCGCTAACAACGTAAGGGATCGGGGGACACTCGACGAGCGGTTCGAGGGTGGAGGTGGTAGTTGAGCTGTTCGCCGCCGCCGTGGTCGAGTTAGCGGTGGTGGTCGCCTCGACTTCGGGAGCGCAGGCAGCAATGGCCAGCGCGACCAATATCAGACCTACACGATGCATCAATCCAAGATAGAAGCCGCGGCCAGCGCCCCTAAGAAACTGGCTGACCGACCGATGCTGGCGGCCGTGCTGGGCGCCCTGGTCATCGCCACATCGGCCATCCTCGTTCGCCTGGCCAATGTCGAGCCCTCGACCGCCGCCTTTTTCCGCTGCGCTTATGCCCTGCCGCTCTTGGTCTTGATCGCCCGATCCGAGAGACAGCGGTTCGGGTCCCTCGATCGAAAGACGATCCGTTTGGCGGCCCTGGCCGGTCTCTTCTTCGCCGCCGATCTCGTGCTGTGGCATCACTCGATCGCCGAGGTGGGAGCAGGTTTGGCGACGGTGTTGGGGAACACCCAGGTGGTCATCGTGCCTTTCCTGGCTTGGCTTCTGCTCAAGGAGCCGGTTGGGCGCCAGATCATGGCCTCTGTGATCCTGGTGATGTTCGGCGTGGTTCTGATCTCAGGTGTCATCGGTGCCGCCGATGCCTACGGCCGCAACCCGGGCCTGGGCGTTCTCTTTGGGGTGGGAACTGGTTTCGCCTACGCCGGTTTCATCCTGGTGCAGCGTCAGGCCAACCGCGACCTGCGCCGGCCGGGAGGACCGCTTCTCTACGCCACCGCTGTCGCGGCACTGGCATCGCTTGTGGCCGGCTTGCCCCTGGGAGAGATCGATCTGACGCCGACCTGGCCCGCCCATTGGTGGCTCCTACTGCTTGCCCTCGGAGTGCAGGTGGGAGGTTGGCTCCTGATCAGCGTCAGCCTGCCGCGGTTGCCCGCCGCGGTCACCTCGGTTCTCCTCACCGTCCAACCGGTAGGTTCGGTCCTGATGGGCCAACTCCTCCTTGACGAGCGGCCCTCGCCCGTGCAATTGAGCGGTGTCGCACTGATCCTCGGCGGGTTGATCCTCACCGGACGTCGCAAAGGCGCGCCCGTTATGGTGGGATCAGGATGAAGGACCAGATCAAAGCCACTATCGAAGCCCGCGCGGGGGACCTCACCGACATTAGCCGCTGGATGTACGAGAACCCCGAGATCGCTTACGAGGAGCGTGAGAGCTCAGCCCGGCTGGCCGACTTCCTCAAGGGGAATGGATTTGCAGTGGAGTATCCCGCTTATGGTCTCGAGACGGCATTCGTGGCCCGGGCGGGAGACACCGGCCCTGAGGTCATCATCTGCGCCGAATACGACGCCCTACCGGGAGTGGGCCACGCCTGCGGGCACAACATCATCGCCACATCGGCCCTCGGTGCCGGGATCGGTCTGCTCGAGGCCGCCAACCAGTTGGGATTTCGCATCACCGTCCTTGGGACCCCGGCCGAAGAGAAATATGGCGGCAAGGTTGACCTGATCAACGCTGGAGCGTTCGAGGGGGCTGCGTGCGCGATGATGGTGCACCCCTCTACGCACGACGTGGTCGACCCCACGGTGATTTCGGTGGCACACATCGACGTCATCTTCCACGGCAAGACCGCCCACGCCTCGGCGTATCCGTTTCTCGGGATCAATGCTCTCGACGCTTTCGTCCAGGCCTATGTCAACGTCTCGACGTTGCGTCAGCAGCTCGAGCCAACTGACAAGGTGCACGGAATAATCACTCACGGCGGCGACGCCCCCAACATCATTCCCGACCACACCCGCTCCTCCTGGTATGTCCGCGCTCCCCAGCAGGACCGTCTCGATGTCCTTCTCCCCCGAGTGCTCGCCTGTTTCGAAGCGGCTGCCACCGCCACCGGCTGCACCCACGAGATCGAACGAGTCGGTCACACCTACGAGGATCTGATCAGCAACCCGACCCTGGTCGAAATCTTCGCGTCCAACTCCGAAGCGCTGGGTCGGCCAATGATGCGGGGTAAGGAGCTACCGCCGACGGTATCGGGCTCGACCGATATGGGGAACGTCTCAAAACTCGTCCCCACCATCCACCCCATGATCTCGATCGACAGCACGCCGGCGGTGAATCACCAGCCGGA
>JBOGEW010000171.1:0-6766 GCA_050742075.1 Acidimicrobiia bacterium | reverse complement strand
GGTCGGGAATGGCGAATGGCGGAGTCGACGTGCATGGTGGGCGGCCGGAATCCGACTTCCGAGCCGTCGTCGCGTTTGAACTTGGCGAAGAATTCGCCATAAGAGATGTTGACGCCGTCGAGTTTTTCGAGAAAGTCGATGTGGAAGTAAGTTCGGCGGAACTCTCCGTCGGTGATGCCCTGGAGTCCAACAGCCTCTTCCTTCTTGACGAGCTCGGAGATCGCCTCGTCTTCCACCGCTCGCAGTTCATCGTCGCTGACCTTGCCTTCTTCATGCGCTTGGCGAGCCGTCAGCACTGATTGGGGCCGAAGGAAGCTGCCGACATGATCGGCGCGAAACGGTGGTTTCTGGTTCATGGGTACGACTCCAATCGAGCAGGACTCGAGTGTATTCGGGGTCGCCTGCCGGATATCGATCGCCGCTCGGTAGCCTGCGGGCGTGAAATCCCGCCAGGTTCTGATCGGCGCGTTCTTGGTCACTCTGGCCGCTTGTACACCCGATACCTCAGCGTCAACGACCACGTCGTCAGGGGGTTCCCAACCTCCTTCACCCAGCACCACCCAGGGTTCTGCGCCGACCGTCGCGCCCACGCTTCCTCCTGGGACCGAAGTGCTTCCCGAAAGTCTGCGCGCCGAGATAGCGCGCCTCATACCCCGCACCGAGGAACTGCGCGAGCTCACCTTTCTCGAGGCCCCGGCCATCGATGTCATCAGCACTGAGGAATTGACCCAGCGGGTCGTAGAGCAGGTAGCAGAGGAGTACGAGGATGTCGAGACCGATGAGGCGCTCTACCGGCTGCTCGGGCTCGTGCCCCCCGACTACAACCTGCTCGACAACCTGACCATGCTTTACGGTGAGCAAGTGGCGGGCTATTACGAGGGAGACACCAAAGAGTTGGTAGTGACCGCTCGCAACGACGAGTTCACTCCTCTGGAAGAGGCGACCCTCGTCCATGAGCTCACCCACGCCCTGACCGATCAGCACCACAACTTCAATACCGAATTCGACCGTCTCTTCGAGTCTGACCTTTTCGACCAAGGCTCGGCCCTGCAGGCTGTCATCGAGGGAGACGCGTCGCTTGTCGAAACCCTGTTTGCCCAGCAGTTGTCGCCGGCCGAACAACAGGAGTTCCTAGAAGAGGCCTTCAATATCGATACCACCGTCTTCGACTCGGTCCCGAAGTTCATTCAGGACAGCTTGATCTTTCCCTACGACGCTGGAGTCTCGTTTGTCCAGAGCATCTGGATCGAGGGTGGCTTCGATGCGATCGATGAACTCTATGCCAGCCCGCCTGTGTCAACCGAGCAGGTCCTGACTCCATCCGACCTCGGAACCGATTTACCTGCCGAGGTGGAGGTTCTCGATCGCGAGTTAGAAGGTTACGAGCGGTCATACGGGTCGACCTGGGGGGAACTCGGCTTTCGTTTGATGTTCGATCAAGTATTGGGAGGCGCGGAGACCGCGGCCGAGGGCTGGGGCGGTGACGGCTATGACGTCTATTTCAATGGCAGCGATGTCGTATTGGTACTCGAGTATTTCGGGGACGCTGGCGACGACGGCGCCCAGATGGCAGAGGCGTTGGGCGATTACTTCCAGGTCATCACCGGGATCAGCGAACCCCTGGTCGACGAAGGACCCGCCGGGGGGTCGATCTACGAAGGCGAGACCTATGCCTTCGTCGCCAGCCTGGGTGGAAGGGTGCTCTTGGTAGCCGCCAGTGATCCCGCGACCGGTGCTATCGCTCGGGCGTGGTACCCCGAGTTCTAGCGAGCACCATTTCGTAGAGCCTCCGGCGGGGAAGCCCGAGATCTTCGGCGACTAGGCGCACGGCAGTTGTCATGGTCTCGCCTTTTGCCATCGCGGAGAGAACGCCCTCGATCCCGCTGGCGATGTCGGGTGCCCTCTTGTCGACTGCCGACAGCACCAGAGTGAACTCGCCCTTCACTTCTCTTGCGGAAAAGACCTCCACTGCCTCGGCGCACGTCAACCAGAGGACCTCCTCGAACTTCTTTGTCAACTCGCGAGCTATGCATATCGGGCGGGCAGGATGGAGGCTGGCCAGGTCTTGCAAGTCCTCTCGCAGGTGCGAGGCGCCGGCGAAGAGGACGATGGTCCTCGTCTCCTCGCCGATGTCTTCGAATCGCCTCTTGCGCTCTCGCCCCCGACGGGGGAGGAAACCTTCAAAGACCACCCGTTCGGTTGGAAAGCCGCTGACCGCCAGACTCGAAGTCAGGGCGCTCGGCCCGGGAACGACCGTCACCCGCGCCCCTGCGCGGCGGGCTGCGCTCACCGCCGACCATCCCGGGTCGGAGATCGAGGGGGTGCCGGCGTCGGTGAGCAAGGCGACGTTCAGACCGGCCTCGAAGTCGGAAATGAGCTGGGGTTGCCTCGCCTGTTCGTTGCCGACGAAATAGGACTTGACCCGTCTCTTGACGCCGAGGGAGTCGAGGAGAATCCGGCTGCGGCGGGTGTCCTCGCAATAGATCACATCACTGTCGCGCAGGGTTTGGGCCAGCCGGGGAGAAGCATCAGCCAGGTTGCCGATCGGTGTCGCGCAAAGAATCAAGGTCCCCGGCATCGATCCACGTTAAGACCATTCCCGGATCCGGCGGCTGGCGGAGAGCGGGCAGCTCGAGGACGCTGGTCGCCCGGCGGATCCTTACCACGGAGCCCGGTTGCAACTTTTTGACCCCGATCACGGTCGCGGTTTTATCGAGGCCGCAAACCCAGAGGATTTCTGTCATGCCGAACCCATGCACCGAGCGGCCGGTCAGCCACAGGCCGTAGTTATTGGCGATTGGCCGGAGTCCGCGCCACCGCCTCCAGAAATTGGTGGCTCGCCAGACCGGGCCCGATCGCCAACCGGGGCCGGAGAACTCGCCGACCTCACCGTAAGATCGGCCTGGTGGAGCCATCCGTTGAAACTACCGAATTCAACCGCCAGCTGGAACGGTTGCTCGCGGAGTATCCCAGGGTCGACACGATCCCGGCCGCGGAGGCCAGGCGCGAACGCGAGGAGGGAAGGTCGGCGTTCGGGCCGCTGCGATTGTCCGAGCGAGCAGTCGAGCGAACGATCGAGACCACAGTGGGGCCGCTGCGCCTTCGGTGCTTCTTTCCCGAGAAACCGCGCGGTGCCTATCTCCATATTCACGGCGGAGGCTGGATGCTGGGAGGGATTCATCATCAGGACCCGAGGTTGGAACGGCTCTCCGACATCTGCGATCTGGCGGTCCTCTCAGTCGACTATCGCCTCGCCCCCGAGCATCCCTATCCCGGCGCTCCTGATGACTGCGAGGCCGCGGCGCTCTGGTTGATAGAAAATGTTGCCACCGAGTTCGGGACCGAGCGACTCCTGATCGGCGGGGAATCGGCTGGCGCGCATCTTTCGGTTGTCACCCTTCTCCGCCTGCGAGACCGACACGGACTCACGCCTTTCGCGGCCGCCAACCTGGTGTACGGGGCGTACGACCTGCGTCTGAGTGAGAGCTGCAAGTCCTGGGGAGATCGGCTGCTGGTTCTGAACACTCCCATCACGGAGTATTTCGTTCGCAGCTTTGTGACCGCCGAACGGCTTGAGGATCCCGATGTTTCTCCCCTCCTCGCTGACCTGGGCGGTCTTCCCCCGGCGCTCTTCACGGTTGGCACCGAAGACCCGTTGTTCGACGACACCCAAATGATGTTCGAGCGCTGGCGGGCAGCGGGGAATGCAGCCGAACTGGCGGTATACCCGGGCGGTGCCCACGGCTTCGACGCCTTCCCCATCGCTTTAGCCGAGGAGGCCCTGACCCGAATGTACGCCTTTCTCGACCGGCGTTGATCGTTCTCTGGGCTGGAACTGTCGCTTTCGAGGGCTAACAACCCTGGGTTCGCAGCTAGACGAGTTGGGAGCGGCAGTCCGAGCAGATCCCGCGGCCCTTGAATGGAGTCACGTCGTCGGTGCGCCCGCAAAATGCGCAGGTGTCTTCCATC
This sequence comes from Acidimicrobiia bacterium, assembly GCA_050742075.1. GTDB lineage: Bacteria > Actinomycetota > Acidimicrobiia > Spongiisociales > ZC4RG35 > JACCTH01. The sequence goes on along the minus strand of JBOGEW010000171.1, from coordinate 2,797 downwards.
TTGCGGAGAGTGATGCCAGTGCCTTCGATGGAGATGAGCAGCTGATCACCCTCGCGAATGTTGAACAGACGCCGGGTCTCCGCCGGGATCACGATTCGTCCCAGGTCGTCGATCTTTCGCACGATTCCAGCGTCCATCGACCCAACTCCTCGCTTGCCCGCCGACATTACCCCTTGGGGTGAAACGGTGCCGGGCTACGCTCGCTCATTGAATGAGATGGGTCGACTCGCACTGCCATCTCCAGCTCGATGACCGAGATCCCGCCCAGCTACTAGGTCGCGCAATTGACGTCGACTGGGTGGTCGTTCCGGGGGTGGACGCCAAGAGTTCGCTTGCTGCTCTGGAACTGGCCAGCCAATTCTCCGATCGGGTAATGGCCACCGTGGGGCTCCATCCCCATGAGGCGTCGATGTGGGGCGAACTGGAACCCGAGATCTCGCAGCTGGCGACTCGCGCCGCGGCAGTGGGGGAGACCGGTCTCGACTTCTATCGCAACCTCGCCTCGCCAGAAGACCAGCTCCGCTCCTTCCAGGGTCAATTACGTTTGGCGGACTCGCTTGGCAAACCCGTGGTGATCCATTGCCGCGACGCCTTCTCCGCGGTCTTTGAGATTCTCGAGCGCGAAGCGGTCGGACCTCGCGCCATCCTTCATTGCTGGACCGGCGGGCGCCGGTGGACGAGGCGCTTTCTGCAACTGGGCTGCTGGTTCTCCTTCGCCGGCCCCATCGCCTTCGACACGGGTGAGACGATCAGATTGGCGGCGGAACTGATTCCACCGGAGCGAGCATTGGTGGAAACCGATACCCCTTACCTGGCACCGCCGCCTCACCGGCACGAGCTCAACGAACCAGCGTTCGTTTCTTTGGTCGGCGAAGCCCTCGCGAAGGCTTGGTCGCTCCCAGTCGAGCAGGTGGCAATGCAGACTTCGACCAATGCCGCCGTGGCGTTCGGCCGTTGAGTACTCGCACCCGCCGGGGGGTAAAGGCACTGCTCGACCGTCACGGTCTGTCGCCGCGGAAATCGTGGGGACAACATTTCCTGGTCGATCCCAACGTGATCGACCGGGTGGTGAGGACGGCTTCGGTTACAGCGCAGGATCGGGTGCTCGAAGTCGGGGCGGGCACCGGCACTCTCACCCGCGCCTTGTCGGCGACAGGAGCCGAGGTAGTGGCGATCGAGATCGACACGCGGCTCCAGCCAATCCTCGAAGAGGAGCTCGCCGAGACGACAACTCGGGTGATCTATGCCGACGCCCTCGAAGTGGACTATGAAAAACTGCTGCAACCTCCTCCCTGGAAGGTTGTAGCCAACCTGCCTTACCAGGTTGGGACCATGCTCTTGCTCGATTGGTTGCGATTCGTCCCTGCCCTCACGGAATTCACGGTGATGGTGCAGCAGGAAGTGGGGGAACGTCTCACCGCCGGGGTGGGAGATTCCGCCTATGGCCTGCCGAGTGTGGTGACGGGTTTGCATGCCGATTCCCGGGTCGCCTTCAAAGTTGGTCCCCAAGTCTTTTTCCCGGCCCCGCGGGTCGATTCGGTGGTAGTGACCCTGCACCGGCGCCCCGCCCACGTGCTCAGCGAGCGAGCCATCGAGCTAGCCGCCGCCGGGTTCGGTCAGCGTCGCAAAATGCTGCGGGGCTCACTCGCTTCGAAATTGGAAAACCCGATCGCGGCGCTGGAAAGGGCGGGATTCGATCCCCGTCTCCGGGCCGAGGATTTGAGGCCATTCGATTTCCTGCGCCTGGCGGAGTCGACGTGAGCGTCTGGGAGGCACCGGCCAAGGTGAACCTCGGCCTGGAGGTCGGCCCCCGCGAGGCCACTGGACTTCACCCTCTTCGCTCGCTCGTCTTGTGTGTCGACTGGACCGACGTATTGCACTTCGACGAATCCGACGAGGATCATCTCCAGATCTCCGGTGCCGATCTTCCCGACGATGGGGAGAACCTGGTCTGGAAAGCCGTCGCGGCGATCAGGCAGGGCAACCGACCCCAGCTCCAAATCACCTTGGAAAAGTCGATCGCTATTGCCGCCGGCCTCGGAGGCGGTTCGAGTGACGCCGCCGCCTCGTTGGCCGCGGTCGCCGACCTGATGGGCCGCGGTGAGGATGCGATTCGGGCTGCGGCCCTAGAAGTGGGCGCCGATGTCTCCCTTTTCCTCCGGGGCGGATTGCAGCTGATGGAAGGCTATGGCGAGCATCTGACCAAAGAGAAAACCTTCCCGGACTTCTCGGTGGCGATTGCGGTGCCGCCGTTTGAGCTTGAGACCTCCCGGGTGTACACGCGGTGGGACGAACTCGACCAGCCCCGCGGGCGCGAAGTTGAGGGGCGGCGGCTCCCGCCCTCGCTGCGCCTGTTCGGTCCTCTGCGCAACGATCTCACCCCAGCGGCGATCGACCTTCAGCCCGAGCTGGCCGACTTCATCGTCGAACTGTCCAGCACCTGGGAGCAACCGGTGATGATGAGCGGCTCAGGCCCGGCCCTCTTCGGCCTCTTCCCCGACGCAAGCGAAGCCACCGATGCCGCGGCCTCTGCCCCCGCTTCCTGCCGCCACCGGGCGGCGGCCAGCCCTCGCTCGAACGGAGTCGAACGAATCGACTAAGCGCCATTCTGCGTTTTTATGAGCAAGACCGTTCGTTTCCGAGTGGTTTGTGGGCGTAGACCCTCGCCGCCGAGCCAAATATCATCTATCCCGACCCCTTTGGGGGGTGGTGTAATCGGTAGCACAACGGACTTTGGATCCGTTAGAGCGGGTTCGAGCCCTGCCCCCCCAGCTTGGAAACCTCCTACTCGAGCCTG
>JBOGEW010000170.1:0-7457 GCA_050742075.1 Acidimicrobiia bacterium | reverse complement strand
GCCGATGTCAACGTCAGCGTGGTCAGGACCTTCCTCGATCGGGTCCGGGCACGAGCCGTCGGCGCCGAAGTCCATCAGAGCCTGACCCCCGGTCAACAGGTGATCAAGATCGTTCACGACGAGCTCGTCACCACTCTGGGCATAGCCAACGCTCCGCTCAAGTCGGTCTCTCCGCCACTAGTGATCCTGATCGCGGGTCTCCAGGGCTCGGGCAAGACCACCACCGCGGCCAAGCTGGCGAAGCTTCTAAAGGGCAACGGTCGACGGCCGATGCTCGTCGCCGCGGACCTCCAGCGGCCGGCGGCCATCGAGCAATTGCAGACGCTGGGGGAACGAATCAATGTCCCAGTCTTTGCCGAGCGGTCGAGCCGCCCGCCGCGACTGGTGCGGGCGGCCCTGCGAGAAGCGACCCGCCTCTCTCTCGACACCGTGATCATCGACACCGCCGGGCGGCTCCAGATCGACCGCGAGCTGATGGGAGAGCTAGCGGCCATCGACAAAGAGGCCAAGCCTCACGAGACGCTCCTGGTGGTTGACGCCATGACTGGGCAGGAAGCTGTGAACGTTGCCCAGGGATTCAGGGATCGGGTGTCGCTGACCGGTCTCATTCTCACCAAGCTCGACGGGGACGCCCGCGGGGGAGCAGCCATCTCAGTTCGCGAGGTCACCGGGGTGCCGATCAAGTTCGCCGGCGTCGGGGAGGGCATCGATGGTCTCGAGGCATTCCATCCCGAGCGCATGGCCTCTCGCATCCTGGGCATGGGCGACCTCCTGACCCTGATCGAGAAGGCCGAACAAACCTTCGATCAGGAGGAGGCGGAAAAAGCCGCGGCCAAGATGCAAAAGGGCGAATTCACCCTGGAAGACTTCCTCGAACAGTTCGCTGCGTTGAAGCGTATGGGCCCGCTCAAGGACGTCCTTGCTATGCTTCCCGGTTCCGGTTCCCTGCTCAAACAGGTCAATATCGAAGATCGCGACGTGGCCAGGCTGGAGGGAATGATCCGCTCGATGACTCCGGCGGAGCGTCGGAACCCCAAGCTGATCAGTGGGAGCCGTAAACGCCGAATCGCGGCCGGATCGGGCAGAACCCCGACCGATGTCAATCAGCTTCTAAAGCAGTTCGGCGATGCGCAACGAATGATGAAAATGATGTCGGGATCGAGGGGGATGCCCAGTTTGGCGGGCGTTTCCCAAGGGGCCCGGGTACGCCCTCCGACCAAGAAGAAAGCCAAGAAGAAGAGCAAGGGCAGAAGGTGAAAAGATGGCAGTAAAGATGCGGCTGATTCGGATCGGTAAGACCAAGCAGCCCGTCTACCGGGTAGTGGTGATGGACGGTCGCTCGCCCCGAGACGGGCGTTATCTCGACCAGGTCGGTCGATACGACCCCCGCCAGGAGCCTTCCCTGGTTGAAATCGACAACGACAAAGCCGTGGCGTGGATGCAAAAAGGTGCCCAACCAACCGACACAGTTCGCAAGCTTCTCGAGATCTCGGGGGCGATGTCGCGCTACAAGGTCGCTGCCGGCAAGATCCACACCGTTTCCGGAGGAGGGTGACCGTGGCCAAGGGCCAAATCGTCAAAAGAGTCCTCGATTACGTCGTGGGCCAGATCGTCGACGATCCCAATGCCGTCGAGGTAACGATCATCGAGCAAGGTCCCGACGACATCATCGCCGAAGTCCGCACCGGTCCGGGGGACATGGGTCGGGTAATCGGTCGGCGGGGACGCACAGCCAGGTCGATCCGGACCGTGGCCCAGGCCGCGGCCGATGAAGAGGGCATTACGGCGTCGGTGGAGTTCGAGGACTGATCCAACCGCTTGCAGACCCGGTTCTGGTCGGAACCGTGGTCAAGGCCCATGGGCTTGGGGGAGAGGTTGTCGTCATTCCGGAGACCGACGACCAGAGCCGCTTCGCCAGAGGCCGATTCGTTTACACCCGTGATGGGCGGGCTTTGACCGTGAGGGACAACAAGCCTGGTGCAAGAGGGTGGCTCGTCGCCTTCGATGAAATCGGCGACCGAAACCTGGCCGAGGAATTGGTCGGACTCGAGTTGCTGATCGATTCCCGCCATCGCCGTTCGCTTGGGACCAACGAGTTCTGGCCCGACCAGCTCATTGGCCTTGAGGTCCGTGATCTTTCCGGTCGCAGCATTGGTCGGGTGAGCAACGTCGACGATTCGTTGGACCAAGCACGGCTCCTCATATCGACACCCGGACGGGAAGTCGAGGTCCCTTTCGTCGACGAGCTCGTTCCCGAGGTAGAACTGGAACAGGGCTACTTGGTTCTAGCCCCTATCCCCGGTCTCTTCGACTAGGGAAGTTCGATATCGATTACGACTCCACGGTCGGATCCGTCCTGGGCCGACTGCTCGCCGACGAATAGCTCGGCGTTACCGGTCCCGGCCGGATCCAGCGTCAATGAGTATTCTCCCCAGGTTTCCACCCAGTCAGCGGCGGTGGTGAAGTTTTCGTCGAGGATGGCGCCGCCCTGGCTGATCCGGGCCATCGTGTTCGCCTCGAAGTTGCGCGAGTAGCCGGCGATTTCGGTAGGTACTTCGACCGGGCCCGTGGTCGGAGAGATGACGACCACGTTCTGAGCGAAGGCCGCCAGCCCCTCGTATTCGCTCCCACCGGGCTCAAGCTCTACTACCACCTGACCGGGTGACTCCGCCACGCTGACCCGGGCTAGAGCCGGGGCAGCGAGATGGAAGTCGACGAAGAGACTGCGGTCGGCCCGGCGCGCAACATAGACGCGATCGACCAGGCCCGACTGCACGAGTTGGTCGGTGAGCGACGTTGCCTCGAGATCAAGGAATACACGCAGGACCGCTGAGGATCGCATCATTTCGGCCGACATCGTGGGGGCCGTAGTCGCCGGGGCCGCCTGCGCGGTCACGAAGTCGATCGTGAAGCGCTCGCACTCGGGATTGGTTTCCCAAGTGATCGCCCCGATTTGCTCGGCATCGCTGGCGTTGCCCTCAGCGCTGGCAACCTCGCCTTCTTCAGACATTTCCCCCCCATCACCGCATCCGCCGACGTCGACCGTGGTGGTCGGGGATCCAGTGGTAGTAGTCGCGTCAGTAGGGGACGGTCCCGACGTCGGCGTGGGTTCGGTCGAGGTCGTTCCGCTTCCCGTGGTGCAGGCGACGACCAGAATCAAAGTGAGGAGGGAGAGCTTTCTCATTCCGATCTAAGACGCAGGGTACCGTTAGCTAGTTCCACCCCAGAGAGACGAGTTGGCGGAGAGAAAGCAATTCGGGCCTCCGGTCGCATTCACCATTCGTCGCATTGCCGGCGGGGCGCGGCTGATCGGCCTGGCCTGGATGATGGTCCTGGTGATCGTCGCCCTCGCTCGCGACGCCATGACGCGACCGGGAGTGGGCTGGACCCTCTTCGGATTGTCGGCTGCCTGGGCAATCGTGGCCGGGCTTGACCAGCTGCGGCCCCGCTCCGGCGATCCCTGGTGGATAACCGCCGGCGATGCCGGGCTGGCGGCCTTCGCGCTGGTGGCGCCGGAGGTTTCCGGTTCGACCGATCTCTTCTATGGCGGGTTTCCTGGCATCGCCGTGGTGGCTGCGGCGGCCCGTCAGCGCTCAGTTGGCTGGCTGGTGGCCGGCTTGCTTTCGGTGGTGACAGTGGCTCGCTTTCAGATCGCCGACGTTTCCCAAGCCCTCGCCCAACTCTCGGCGCTGATCACGTATGGGATGCTGGCCGCCATTGTCGGTTGGGCGGTCCATGTCATCTATCGAACCGATGAGGCTCGGCGGCGAGCCGAGGAGGAGCAAACCCGAGCGGAGGAAAAGTCCGCCCTGGCAGCTCACCTGCACGACTCGGTCCTACAGACGCTTGCTCTGGTGCAGCGGGAGGCCGGAGACGCAACCCGGGTCGCCAGCCTGGCGAGGGGTCAGGAGCAAGAGCTCCGGGGTTGGCTCTACGGACCAGCCAACGGTGACTTCGCGGGTTTGGCTCGCAGCCTTGAGCTAGCCGCCCAGGAATTAGAACTGGGCTATGGCGGCAAGGTCCAGGTCGTAACCGTCGGTGATGCTCCGCTCAATGGCGCGGCTCGGGCGATACTCGCCGCCGGGCGGGAAGGAGTGCTTAATGCCCTTAAGCACTCAGGCAGCGACCGGGTAGACGTTTACCTCGAGGTGTCACTTCAAACGATCAAGTTGTATGTGCGTGATCGGGGAATCGGTTTCGATCGCGTCTCCATCCCCGCCGATCGAGCGGGGGTGCGCGATTCCATCGAGCGGAGAATCGGAGCCGCAGGAGGCAAAGTCGAGATCAAGTCATTGACCGGCAAAGGAACCGAGCTCCGTCTCGAGGTGCCGCGTTGATCCGCGTTTTCATCGTCGACGACCATGACCTTTTCCGGGTCGGCGTCCGCGCCGGTCTGGGTCCTGACATCGAGATCATCGGTGAAGCGTCTGAGGTGGGCCCCGCCGTGGACCTGATCAACGAACGGATTCCCGATGTGGTGCTGCTGGACGTTCATCTCCCCGGAGGCGGCGGCCGCTTCGTCATTGAAGGTGTTCGCCGCAAGCATCCGGAGGTGGCGTTCCTCGCCCTATCGGCCTCCGACGCGGCGCCAGACGTGGTCGGAGTGGTGCGGGCGGGAGCGGCCGGCTACGTGACGAAGAACATTTCGCCTGCCGAATTGGCCGACGCCATCGGCCGGGTGGCAGCGGGCGAAGCCGTGTTCAGTCCCCGATTGGCCGGATTTCTCCTCGACACCTTCGCTGATCTCCCGCCGGCAGATCCCGAACTCGACCTCCTCTCCGGTCGCGAGCGCGAGGTGCTCCAACTCATCGCTCGTGGATATACCTACCGGGAGGTGGGGGCGGAGCTCTTCATCTCCATCAAGACGGTGGAGAGCCATGTCTCCTCGGTTCTTCGCAAGTTGCAGCTCTCCAATCGCAACGAACTCACTCGCTGGGCGGTGGAAAGAAAGCTGATCTGAGAAGCCCCCTCCGTCGCCTTCGGCGACACCTCCCCAGCGCTCGCTCCGCTCGCTGGGGGGGGAAACCGAAGGCGCTCGTGCGCTCGCTGGGGAGGAAACGCAAAGACGCCGTTTGGGAAAAACCCCCTTGACAAAGTGACAGCGATATGACATCATAAAGATGTCAAAAAAGAAGTCGAGCCGGCACCATGCCGGTTAAGAAGGAGAGAGGAAGCGACCATGTTGATCAGTCTTGATCTTCGCTCAGTGAAAGCCATTCAGGATCTGCGGTTCGGGCCCCGCGGCGAGAGCCGTAACCCGAAGACGCGTTCGAGCACGAAAAAGAGATAGGGCAGATGCAGACTTCCGCTGCGCTCCACAACCTGGAATCGGCCATCGAGGCCCAGTTGGCCTTGGTGGCCGATCCTTCTGTCGAGGCCGGAGGAAGAGCAGTCCTGGCGGCGTTGCGCCCCGCCCTCAAGGAAGCAGCCATGGAATTGGCTAGTCAGGCCACAGAAGAGGTGCGAGCCCAGCTACCCGCCTATCGAGTCGAGTTGGTGCTGAGCGACGGTGAGCCAGCCATTCGCGTAACCCCCGATGAAGCTACAGCCACTTCGGTTGAAGGTGATTTCGATGCCCGAATTACCCTTCGACTTCCCCCGGCCATCAAAGACATCGTCGAGCGCGCCGCCACCGAGTCAGGCGATTCGGTCAACAGCTGGGTGGTAAAAACCTTGGCCGGCCGAGCTCATGGACCCAGGGCCGGCAAGCGACGGATCGTCGAAACCTTTGATATATGAGTTATGAGTTTTCAGTCGACGAAATTCCAACCATTGAGATTCGGGTGGCTTCGGGGAGGGCGGACTTTCATCCCGGGGCCCCTGGCCGCGTTGAGGTCGATGTAACCGGTAGTGGCTCCGAGTTCGTCGTCGTCGAGCAACTCGGGTCAACGATTCTCGTGCGCGAGGAGCGGAGGCTCTTCGGCGGGCGCAGTGTCAACATCCGCGTCAGTACTCCACCGGGATCTCATCTTGATGCGACAGTCGCCTCCATGGACATCTACAGCCGCGTCGACCTCGGACGCATAAACCTCCAGACCGCATCGGGCGACCTCGACCTCGGGCAAGCCGACAACGTGGTTCTCAGAAGCGCCTCGGGCGATGTCAAGATCGACGAGGTTCTCAACAACTGCGAAGTCAGCTCGGCTTCGGGAGACGTCCGGGTGCATCAGGTCAGCGGCGATCTCATCGTCTCCACCGCTTCCGGTGACATCATTGCCGATCGAATCGAAGGTCGTTGCGAGCTGAAATCGGCGTCGGGCGAAGTACGAGTCGGTTGCTGTCGGGGCGGATTGATCGAGCTCAAGTCGATGTCGGGAGACCTGAGGGTTGGGATCCCGACCGGAACCAGAGTCGAAGCCGAGATTGATTCACTTTCGGGCGATGTTCGGTTGCCGAAAACCAAGAGCAGCGCGGCTCCGGACAGGGACGCCAAGCTCCGCGCCCGCACCGTATCGGGCGATATCGAGGTGGTGAGGGTCGATGGCTAGCCGACCCGGAGCCATACTTCCCGGGAATGGAGCCATTTGACTCTCCCTCTGAGGCCCGGTTTCGGGCCGAGGCGCTCGCCTGGCTCGAGGCCAACGCCCGCCGCCCGCTAGCTCCTCCGATCGCCCCTTCGGCCATCGTGGCCGAGTGGATCCCGGAAGAAGAGAAGGAAAAGCTCTCACAGGCGCGGGCTTGGCAGAAACGCAAGTTCGACGCCGGTTGGGCGGGAGTCGCCTGGCCGCCCGCCTATGGGGGACGAGGAGCGAGCACCGTCGAGCACAGCATCTTCAGCGCCGAGGAGGCGCGCTTCGATGTTCCTCACGATGCCCTGGTGGTGGGCCTGGCTTGGTGCGGGCCTGCCATCCTCATTCTCGGTGACGAGGAGCAACGTCAACGTCTGCTGCCGCCACTTCTCGCAGGCGAGGAGGTCTGGTGCCAGCTCTTCTCCGAGCCCGAGTCGGGCTCTGACCTGGTGTCCCTCAGCACTCGGGCCGAGCGCGATGGAGAGGAGTGGGTCATCACCGGTCAGAAGATCTGGACCACCTTCGCCCATCTTTCTGATTGGGGGTTGTGTATCGCTCGAACCGATCCCTATTTGCCTGCTCACCGGGGGCTTTCGGCGTTTGTCGTCGACATGCGGTCATCGGGGGTGGAGGCTCGTCCGATTCCGCAGATGACCGGGTCGGCCAACTTCAATGAGGTCTTTCTCAATGACGTCCGGGTGCCCGACCGAAACCGAATTGGCGAAGTTGGCGATGGGTGGCGGGTCGTCATAACAACTTTCATGTTCGAGCGCACTGCGGTCCTCTCGATCGGCGCCACGGTGGCTGATGCCTTCGGGGCCCTGCTGCGCGAACGGCCGGGCGCTGATCGAAGCCAGCGGGACCGATTCCTCAGGGTGTTAGTGGCTGGAAAGGCCCTTGGCTACACCCAGATGCGGATGACCACCGCATTGGCGCAAGGCCGCATAC